>CALNCF010000300.1 GCA_937875035.1 uncultured Sphingobacteriaceae bacterium
ACTTCCGGGTCGTCGGGAAGGTTGCTCGGCAGGTCGGTCTTCGCTTTGTCGACCGCGTCCTTTACACGCTGCTTCGCCTCCTTGATATCAATATTCGTATTGAACTCCGCCGTGATAAACGAATAATCCTGGTAAGAGTTCGAGGTCACCTTTTTCAGGCCCGGCGTAGATTTCAATTGCTTTTCGATCTGCTTGGTCACCAGGTTTTCCATGTTCGCCGGGGATGTTCCCGGGTAGATCGTCTGGATGAAGATCTTCGGGATCGTGATCTCCGGGAAGTTCTCCTTGGGTAAGCTCAGGTAGGAGAAATAACCGATCACCGCCAGCAGGAAGGTCAGCACATAGATCGAAGTCTTGTTGTCGATCGACCAGCTGGAGGGTTTAAATTCTTTAAAAACGTCTTTCATATATTTCGGATTTGCTCAGCCTTCGGCTGTACGTTTTAGTTGTTTTTGTATTAAAAAAGAGGTGCGTGTTCCTGCGCTTAAAGCTTAACCACATCGCCTTCATTCAGGTCCTGGTAACCGATCGTGATTAGCATCTCGCCGTTCTCCAGCCCTGATTTTACTTCGGCCGTACCTTTATAGATCATGCCCAGCTCTACCTGCTTTTTCTTCACGGTCAGCTTGCCGTTCACATTCTCGGCTATGTAGACAAACTGCCCGGACTGGTCGTTCTGAACTACGTTCATCGGGATCGTGATCACATCTTTTGCTTTATAGTCGACAATGTTCATCACCGCTAACATATTCTGACGGTAATCAGCCGAAGAGCCCAGCTTCACTTCCACATCGAAGGTTCTGCTTACCGGATTAATGGCCTTGCCCGCAAAGGTGATCTTAGTCGAGATTTCTTTTTTCATATCCGGGAATACCACTTTCACTTCGTCGCCGGTGTTGATATGCGACAGGTATGATTCCGCTACTTCCGCTTTCGCTTTCAGCTTCTGCGAGTTGACCACGCGGATCGCTGCTTTCTGAGGATTCGGCGCTTCACCTACGCGGATGTTCACCTCATCCACCGTTCCGTTGATCGGAGATTTGATACGGGTCAGGTCCAATTGCTCGTTCAGTGTGGCGAGGTTCTTCTCCAGGGCTTCTTTATTGTTCTTGGCCTGTAAGAACTGTACCTCTGTTCCGATCTTCTGATCCCACAGGTTCTTTTGCTTCATGTAAACGATATTGGCGAAGTCTAAACGTGATTTCAATTCATCCACGCTTTTGGTAATAATGGCATCATCGATCACCGCCAGCACCTGGCCCTTGGTCACCACATCGCCCGGGTTCACATTCACCTTGGTAACAATACCCATCGACCGTGCGGTCAGGTTCACGTTCTCTTCGGCTTCTACCCTTCCCTGTATTTCCAGATAATGGGTAAACGGCGCTTTCTTCAGCGTATCCAGTGTAACAAAGCGCGCCTTGCCTTCACCGTTTCCGCCTTCTTTCTGGATCTCCTGCTCGAGGGTCTTGATCTTCGCGGCTAATTCCGATTGCTCTTTTCTGAGTTTCTCCAGCTCGGCCTTTTTATCTGTCGAACCTCCTTTATTACAAGACACGACGATCGTCGCTACAAGTAGAATGGCTATAATTCTTTTCATTTGTGTGTGTAGTTTATTTTTAGATTGCTGCCCGGCATGAGGTGCTTTCGCAGCGATGGTTTTCGTTATTCTTATTTAATTCTTCCGTATGCTTTATCCAGCTCGATCTTGGCGATCACCGCGTCGTACAGGGAGCTGATGTAATTGGTTTCTGCTTCCTTCAACGATGTTTCCGCAGTGGTAACCTCTAAGCTGGAGCCGACACCCTGGTCGTATTTCGCCTTGGTTACACGCACCACTTCCTTCGCAAGCTCCATGTTCTTCTTTTGATTTTCGAGCGATGCCACACTGTTATTATAAGCGATCTGCTTCGAGTTTGATTCCAGGCGGATAGCATTTTCCAGTCCTGCCAGGTCGTTCTTCGATTTCTCTACGGCCAGCTTGGCTTGTTTGGTCTGGTACCATTTTTTACCGGAACCGATCAGGGGTACGTTCAACTGCAAGCCGACAACCGACGTAGGATAAACGGTGCTGCTCAGCTTACTGAACTCGTTGTTCTGCGCATTGCGGGAGAAGCTGGCAAAAGCCAGGAGGCTTGGGGCACGTGTTACTAC
>CALNCF010000301.1 GCA_937875035.1 uncultured Sphingobacteriaceae bacterium
TGGTCGTCGTATAAAGACGATGCCGAAAAATAACGCTCCGCCTGCGGGATCACATCCGAGCAGGTCTTCATCAGCACCCGGTTCACGCGCTCGATCCCACCCATCGCGCTGAAGGTCTTGAGCGTAAGTAAAACTATTTTTTTGTGCGCCTTGCTCATCGGGTTACAAACATCAGCGCCCAGGCTTTCGACCAGTGCAGGCCACCCGAACGGTAGCGTTGCAGGATGCTTTGTGTATAGGTATTTGAACGTTGCATGGTATCATACAGCAATGGCGCGTCTTTCAGCCAGTGCTGGAAAGGAAAGGTAAAGCCCATCTTCTTCCTTTTCACAATACGTTCGGGAAGGACTTCTTTGAACGCATCGGTGAGCAGCTGTTTCGGCTGCTGCGTATTGAATTTGATATGGGGATCGATGTGATGCATCAGCGATACCAGGTCTTTGTCGAGGTACGGAACACGGATCTCGACTCCATGCGCCATGCTCATCACATCCGAATCTTTCAGAAGCTGGTTTTGCATATATATATTGAGCTCCATCCAGCTCGCGTAGTTTCCTTCATCCTGCGGGATCACCGTATCGAAGGGTACCCTGTTCAGTGTATCTGTTACCTCTGCCCGGCTTACTTCCAGGATAGAAGCAGTATCGCTCATCGGGAAGAACCCGCGCAGGAACAGGTAATCGGACAGGGGCTTATGTAAGCTCATAAAGCCCATCTTCTTCCATTTATCAGGTAAGACACCCTGCAATAAACCATTGACAACAGAAGGCACCATGTGGAAATAAGGAAGCAAACGGGTCCGCCGGAAGGAAGGATAGCCACCGAATAATTCGTCAGCGCCCACACCCGAAAGCACGGCCTTCAGTCCCTGCTCCCTGGCTGCCTTGGAAATGAACCAGGTGTTGATGCCGTCATTTCCCGGCATATCGTAAGCCGCAAATATCTGCGGGAGATGTTCTTCGAAATCTTTGCGTGTTACTTTATGGAAGGTATGCCTGCATTGCGCAAGCTTTATCACTTCTTCCTGGTATGTTCGCTCTGAATATCCTTCTTCATCAAAAATGACAGAAAGGGTATTCAGCTCAGCATGATATTTTTTAGCGAGCAGGGTGAGCAGACTCGAATCAATACCTCCGCTCAGGAATGCCCCGATGGGTGCATCGGCAATCAGGTGACGCTGCACGGAGAGGTCGAGGTTCGAGCGTACCAGCCGCAAGGCCTCGTTACGATCGCTGATGCGTGTGGTAAATTCGAACTGCTGGTAGGCCACAGTTTTCGCCTGCCTGCTTCGCAGGTCGTAGCAGAGGTAATGTCCCTTGGAAAGCTCCGTTACTCCTTTACGCGTGGTATAGGGTTCGGGGATAAAACCAAAGCTCAGGAAGAGGATCTTCCATTGCTCATCCTCCGGGAAGATGCGTTCGTCAAAGGCTCTTACTTCCGAAGAAAAATAAACAGCTCCCTCGCGATAACCGTAATACAAGGGTTTGATCCCGGTCGTATCGCGCACCAGGAACACCTGCTGCAAGGTCCGGTCGTACAGGGAAAAAGCGAACATCCCTTTCAAACGCTGGAAGGCTTCTGCTCCCCAATAATTATAGGCCGCCAGGATCACTTCGGTATCCGACTGGGTGCGGAACACCTGGCCCGCATACTCCAGCTCAGCTTTCAGCTGCAGGAAATTGTAGATCTCTCCGTTGAAACAGATCACGCCGTTACCGGTAACATCCTGCATGGGCTGATGCCCGCCCGAGCTCATGTCGATCAGCGCCAGGCGCCGGTGACCAAAATAAACGCCTGCCTCTGTATCCGCGTAAAACCCTTCATCGTCGGGGCCTCCGTGACGAAGCATATCCGACATTCTCCTGACCTCGCTTTCCGGCAAGGAAGAAGAAAGAGTAGAACCGATGATTCCTGATATCCTGCACATAGTACCTGCTGTATACAGCTTCGCCCCCTCGGTCACAGCATGCAGCCGCGCCGTTAAGAAGCGTTTTACAATTTAGAAAAAATTAATGAAGAAATCCGGTTATACGGACGGCCACATTTTTCTCCGCAAATGTACATTCTTCGGCCAGAGGAACGAGGGTTATGGAACGCAAATTTTCAGGAAAGAAAAAGAGATGACCGGTCATCACGCCGGCTCCAGGAATGCCGCAGAAATATTGAGCAGCAATGAGCGATCCATTTCATGGATCCGTACCAGGAGTCGTTTTTCAGAATGCAGTGAAACCAGCTCACCCTCCAGCCCCATAAGTTGGCCTGCATTTACTTTCACGCGTTCTCCCGGCTTAAACACGTGCCTGCTGATCTCCATTTCGGCATCGCTCATCAGGAGCCTTCGGATCAGCTCGATCTGCGCGGCAGGAACCGTAGCCGCCTTACCCGAAAAGGTAATGTATCTTACAATACCCGGGATCTGCAGCACCTGCATATATTCCTTTTCAGAAACAAACACGAAAACATAGGAATTGAACAAAGGCTCTTCCACCCATTTCTTGCGATCGGACCAGAGCTTCAGGGTTTTCTTTAAGGGAAGAAAGGCTTCGATACGGTTCTTCTCCAGCAATTGGTATACTCTCTTTTCAGCCCTGGGGTTTGTATAAACCACATGCCAGTTATAAGAAACAGAACTCATACCTGCTACGGTTTACGGCCAAAGATACCCACGATGAAATTCCTGATCCGAGAGAATAATGGCAATTGATCCGGGTCGGAATAATAACCATAGCCCTTTCCGCCATACGTAGAATAATCCGTGTAGTAGTATTGTCCGCTGCCATAGTTGCCACCCTTCACGTTCGTGGAATAGATGCGTGCATGAAGTGAATCGTTCGAGAATCCGTTCAGCACGATCACTGAATTGTTCAGGCTGAATTCCTTCGAT
>CALNCF010000302.1 GCA_937875035.1 uncultured Sphingobacteriaceae bacterium
AACATTAATAATTCAAACCCAAATTTATCCCCGCCGAACCATGCTTCGGAATGGGTATCCAATACATAAGATAAGATAGGAGATATAACGCAAATTACCGGTACCCAACGATCCTTAACAGAGATCCTGGTGAATAAACCGAAACTGAATAGCCCTAACAGCGGTCCGTATGTATATCCGGCAACCCTGAACACGGCATTGATCACCGTGTCGTTGTTTATTTCCCGGAAAACAATAATAATCAATAATAACAAAAATGCAAAAGCCACGTGCACCAAATGACGGGTACGTGTATCCTTTTTATTTTCAACGGTTTGACTGGTATTGATCCCCAGGAAATCGATGCAGAATGAAGTGGTGAGCGTGGTCAGCACCGAGTCGGCGCTGGAAAAAGTAGCGGCCGTAATACCGAGGATGAACACGATGGCGGCGAAGCTGCCCAGGTGATTGAGCGCCAGCAGCGGGAAGAGCTCATCGCTTTTAGCCGGGAGCCCGATCCCCTTGCTACCTGCATAAGTGTAGAGCAGGGCGCCGAGGGTAACGAAGAACAGGTTCACGAAGATGAGCACCGAGCTGAACCAGTAGATATTCTTCTGCGCTTCGGGAAGCGATTTACAGCTCAGGTTCTTCTGCATCATGTTCTGATCGAGGCCCGTCATAACAATGGCGATAAAGGCGCCGCTGAAGAACTGCTTGAAGAAATAATTCTTTTCATGCCAGTCCCAGAAAAAGATCTGCGAATACGGGCTGTCTTTAACTGTCTTTACCATTTCGCTGAAACCCAGGTTCAGTTCGCTTGAAATAGCGGCGATCGACAGGATCACACCCATCAGCAGGAAACCCGATTGCAGGGTGTCTGTCCATACCAGGGTCTTGATGCCGCCCCGGTAGGTATATAAGAGGATGAGCGCGATCACAATGCTCACTGTTAAGGCGAAGGGAACACCCCACTGGTCGAAAATGAAGAGCTGCAATACGGCTGCGGAAATATACAGGCGGAAGGCCGCGCCGACCAGCCTCGAAAGCAGGAAGAAAAACGAACCCGATTTTTGCGAAGACTTGCCGAGCCGGTCGCCGAGGTAAGAATATATAGAGGTGAGGTTCAGACGGTAATACAGTGGCAGGAGCACCTGGGCAATAACCAGGTAGCCCAGCAGGTAGCCGAACACCAATTGCATGTACGAAAACTGCGAAGCGGCTACGGCCCCGGGAACAGATACGAAGGTAACCCCGGAGAGCGAATCGCCGATCAGTCCGAAAGCTACCAGGTACCAGGCCGACTGCTTGTTACCGATATAGTACGACTGGCTGTCGGCGTTCCTGCCCGTGATCCAGGAGATCAGCAGGAGTAAGGAAAAATAGGCTGCGATGCAGGAAATGATAAGAATAGGCGACATGATCCGTTGTGTATTAGCGCGTTGGGTTTATGCGATCCGGCTGTTTTTATAGCCAGACCGGTCAAAAATAAATCTTTCCGCTTCAATCGGCAGGCTAAGATTTCCACATTGTTTGAAAACATCAGCGGCAAATCGCTGTACAAAGCCTCGAAAAGCTGTTATTTTTACCTGTCCTGCAATAAGCTGCCGGGCTTATTGTATTTTTGAATAATGAATCTTCCCTCCAAACATTTAGAAGACGCGGTCAGAGAGTTTTCCATGCTCCCAGGCATCGGCAGCAAGACAGCCCTGCGTTTGGTATTACACCTGCTGAAGCAGGATAAGGATACCGTACAGCAATTCGGGCGGATCTTTATGAACCTGAAAGATGAGGTGCAGTATTGCCGTGAATGCAACAACATTTCCGATTCGCCGGTATGTCATATCTGCGCGAACCCTAAGCGTAACCGTACCGAGCTTTGCGTGGTTGAAGACATACGCGATATCATCGCTATTGAAAATACCCAGCAGTACAACGGGCTGTATCATGTGCTGGGCGGACTGATCTCGCCTATGGAAGGTATAGGCCCTTCCGATCTCCATATAGAGCCCCTCACCGAACGTATCCGCCAGGGGGAGACCAAGGAGGTGATCATGGCACTGAGCGCGACCATGGAAGGGGACACCACCATCTTTTACCTGCATAAGAAGCTGAAAGATTTCGATATCGAAGTGTCGACCATAGCGCGTGGCGTAGCCTTTGGCGGTGAGCTGGAATATGTGGATGAGCTTACGCTCGGGCGCTCCATAGTAACGCGTGTGCCTTACCAGAACTCCATGATGAAATAGGGGCATTTTCGCGAAGCGCCTCTCTTCATACACATTTTTTATTATTTTCGTCGGAAACGAACCCCTGCCTCACGGATTATTTAAATGAAGCTTTCCATCGTCATTGTTAATTATAATGTAAAATACTTCCTGGAGCAATGCCTGTACTCGGTTCGTAAAGCCTCGGGCCGGCTGCCCATCGAAGTGTTTGTGGTGGATAATAATTCGGTCGACGGTTCCCTTGATATGGTTCGTGCCAAATTTCCCGAAGTACACATTATTGATAACCGTAAGAATGTAGGCTTTTCGGTGGCGAACAACCAGGCTATGGAAATAGCCAAAGGAGAGTATATTTTGCTGCTGAACCCGGATACCGTGGTGCAGGAAGACACTTTCGATAAGGTGGTGAGGTTTATGGATGAGCACTCGGATGCCGGTGGTTTAGGCGTGAAGATGATCGACGGCAAGGGTAATTTCCTGCCCGAATCCAAACGTGGTCTGCCTACGCCGATGGTAGCCTTTTGCAAGGTGTTCGGCCTGTCGAGGCTCTTCCCGAAATCCAGGCTCTTCGGCCGTTATCATCTGGGTTACCTCGACGCGGAAGAAGTGAACGAAGTAGATGTACTCGCCGGCGCTTTTATGCTGATGCGTAAAAAGGTGCTGGATGAAGTCGGTCTGCT
>CALNCF010000303.1 GCA_937875035.1 uncultured Sphingobacteriaceae bacterium
CCGCAGGGTAATGGCCGTCCGCCGGCTGCCAGGGATTCGCTTATACTGGAATTCAAGTCGCCGCTTATGTACCGCTGGACCCAGATCCGGCGTTTCAGCGGCAGCGCTGTGGTTCCCTTTAAGCAAATCCTGATTCCCATTACCGATACCATGTTCCTGCAGGACGGGTTCCAGTTCCGCTTCCGCAACAAGGGTTCCCTTTTCGGCGCCGATGACCATTGGAATATCGATTATATCAAGCTGGACCGGATCCGTACCTATAACGACACGCAAACCGACGATGTGTCGTTCAACACCAACCCGACCTCCTTCTTAAAGGGCTATACCGCCGTGCCTTATAACCAGTACGACTCCTCGCTGATCGCGGCGAATCACTTCGTATCGATCCGCAATAACTTTTCACGGCCTAATACCAATGTGCTGTTCACCTTTACCGCATACGAAACCACGACGAATACCAAGATTGACTCGGCTACACGGGGGATTCCTTTCGGTCCGGAATCCTCGCAGACAGAGGCTTCCCGTAAGTTCTCTTTCAACAGCTTCCCGGGACGCTTTAACATCCGCACCAGCTATGTGGTAACCACTCCCGACGATATCTTCAAATCGAACGATACCATTGTACGCAACCAGCGCTTCGGCGATTTCTATGCCTATGATGATGGCAGCGCGGAGAACGGCTATGGGGTGGTCGGCTCGAACGACGGGCGTGCGGCTTACCGTTTCAATATGCTGAATGAAGACACCCTGCGCGCCGTAGACATCTTCTTCACCCAGAACAGCGTCAACGTGAGTCAGAAATTATTTACGCTCACCATCTGGAAGAACCTCAGCCCGGAACATATCGTATACCAGAAGATCTCCCTGAACCCTCAATACAACCATGGCATCAACGGCTTTACCCGGATCTACCTCGACTCCCCTATTATTTTAAACGGAACCTTTTATGTGGGATGGATCCAGAACTCCGACTTCTCGCTGAACGTGGGCTATGATCACAACACCGAGAACAACGACAAGCTGTATTACAACGTGGATTCAAGAGGATGGCTCCAGTCGGTGATCAAGGGATCGCTGATGATCCGCCCGGTATTCCTGGATGCGAAAGACATGCCGGTGGGTATCAACCCAACACCGCTGAAACCATCGTTCAGCATCTACCCAAACCCCGCGCAGGATCAGCTGAACGTACGCTTCGGTGAATCGCGACCGGGGAGCTTCGAGATCAGGGTCAAAAATCTTTTAGGCCAGACCATGCTGAGCCCGGTACAGAACGAGGTACAGATGAACATCTCCGGCATACAGCCAGGCTTATACCTGCTGGAGATCAAAGACCTGGAAACAGGCGCCAGCCAGACCCAAAAGTTTATCAGGAATTAATGGATATCAGTACAGAAGCCTTTGAAAACGGGAGGAAAGAAGAACGCTTCACCATTATCGATGTACGCGAGCAGCTCGAATATCACTCCTTTAACCTGGGTGGGATCAACATTCCTTTAGGCAGGCTCGCTGCCGCGATCGAAGAAGAAGAATTTGATAAAGACGAAGCCATTGTTGTTCTCTGCCAGCGCGGACTCCGAAGCAAGACCGCCGCGCAAATGCTGGTTGCCGCAGGCTATACCCGGGTGCAGAACCTGGCGGGCGGCCTCTTAGCCTGGAATAAAAAGTATCATGAATAAAACTATTTCCTATTTTTAGATTCATGAATACGTTTGGGTTGAAAAAGATCATCGGAACTTTCCTGTTGTTAACGGCATTCGCTTTTATCCTGACCTTCCAT
>CALNCF010000304.1 GCA_937875035.1 uncultured Sphingobacteriaceae bacterium
AGGGTTGCAGATCGACCACTACCCAGTTCGGATCATCGGTGGTCGGATCCTGGTAGAACTCTTTCGCTACCTTGGCAATGCCTACTACACACTTTCCCTCGTTGCTGTGATAGAACAGCACCAGGTCGCCCTTCTTCATTTCTCTCAGGTTGTTGCGTGCCTGGTAATTGCGCACACCATCCCAGAAGGTACGCTTGTCTTCCAGGAATTTCTCCCAGGAATATTTAAAGGGCTCTGACTTGACTAACCAATGATTCATACCATATTTTTTAATACCCGGTTCATTCAATAATTCATTATTAATGCAGGATGCGGAACACAAGCTCCTTCATCAGCTCCCCTTCTTCCGTGTTACCTGTATTGTCTACCCCTTTCGAGCGCAGGTCGTAGGTTCTCAGCAGGGAAATCACCTGCATTGTTTTTTCTGCGGAAAAATTCTTCGCCGCGATCTCGTAGTCACTTACAAAATAAGGGTTTACCTTGAGCACCGAGGCCACATTCCCTTTCGAGCGGTCCTGTAAGAAATGATAAGAGAACAGCTTCGCGAAGAAACCGTTCAGCGTGCCGAGGATCACTACCAGGGGGTTATCCTTTTTATTAGCCGCGAAATAATCAATGATCAGGTTTGCCTTGTATACATCCCTTTTACCCAAGGCATTGATCAGCTCGAAGGAATTAAAATCCTTGCTGATACCGATGTTGTCTTCTACCTCTTTCACCCCGATCTCGGTGTGCTCCTTTACATTCAGCATCAGCTTGTCGAGCTCGTTGGCTACCTTCGACAGGTCATTACCCAGGTACTCGGCCACGAGCGCCGCGGCACGCGGGTTGATCAGTCCTTTCCTG
Source organism: uncultured Sphingobacteriaceae bacterium (assembly GCA_937875035.1). Classification (GTDB taxonomy): domain Bacteria; phylum Bacteroidota; class Bacteroidia; order Sphingobacteriales; family Sphingobacteriaceae; genus CALNCF01. Next base: position 847 of record CALNCF010000304.1, read on the forward strand.
CTTTTCGCATACTCGGTGACCCATGCGCTTACCTGGTTATCATACAGCTTTTTGGAATCGAATAATACGCCGTGCTTATCGATGGCTTTCGCCACCTTGAGGCGTTTGTCGAGCGAACCGTACTTATGGGCGAACACAAGGATGGTGCTCTTGAGCGGGTTTTCCAGGTAGGCCATAAAAGGATCCTGCTTGTCGTCGCCGCCTTTGGAGAATTTAAGGTTCTGCGCTTCTTTCACAAGCACCACCTGGTACTCCGACATCATGGGGAAACGCTTGGCAGCGTTCAGCACCGTCATCATATCGGTATCCTTGCCGTACAGAACAGTCTGGTTAAAACCCTTCTCCGCGTCGTTCAATACCTCATGCTCTATATAATGGCTGATCTTGTCGATATAGTACGGCTCATCACCCTGTAAAAAATACACCGGCCTGAACTTCCGTGCTCGCAGATCTTTTAAAATTTCTTCGGCAGTCATTGCTTCAAATATACTACGATTTGGCAAATAGAAAATGTGTAATTTTGAACAGGTCGTACCGCTTTGCACCATAGTGCGACTTGTTTTTAATCCTGATGAACTTACCCGAACTCAATCTTCCGCCCTATCCCTTCCAGCTCAGCAGATCGGGCGATAAGCTTTATGTGTTTGATGAGATCCGGAAGAAGCGGCTGGTGCTCAACCCGGAAGAATGGGTGAGGCAGCACTTCGTGCAATACCTGGTGAACCAGAAGAAATACCCTAAGGGGCTGATCCGGCTGGAAGGCGGCTTCACGCTGAACAGCCTGCAGAAACGTACAGATATTTTAGTTTACGACCGCGAGGGCGCGGCACGGATCCTGGTGGAGTGCAAGGCTCCTGCAGTACGCATTACCCAGGATGTGCTCGACCAGGCGCTGCGCTACCATATCAGGCACCGGGTAGAGTACATTGTGCTCAGCAATGGCCTGGATCATTATTATTTCCGGAACGACGGGCAGGGTGCGCTTGTCCAGTTGGATGATCTCCCGGAGAACGGCCAGGCTTCTTAAAGAAACATCTCCTTTCATCGTCTTGAAAAATTCCTGCATAAAGAAATCCCCCGCTATATTGCCGGGGGATCTCCTGTTATAGGCTTTTCAGACTTTCTTCGAGTATGCGGATCTTCTGTTCGGCATCTGCCTTCTTCTTGCGTTCATTATCAATGATGTCGGGCTTGGCATTCTGAACAAAGCGTTCGTTAGCCAGCTTCGCATCTACCGATTTCAGGAAGCCTTGCAGGTATTCCAGCTCCTTGCTGATGCGTTCGCGTTCTGCTTCGGCATCGATCGAACCCGACAGCGGCACAAAGAACTCATCGGTACCCGCTATAAAGGATGCGGCCCCGCTCAGCTTCTCCTGCACCATCGTTATCTCCGAAATATTCGCCAGCTTACAGATCACCGGGGCATAGGTATCGAATGCGATACCGGAGTTCGCATGGATCGAAAGGGTCAATGCTTCCTTCGGAGAGATTTGCTTGGTATTCCGGATATTCCGAATCTCGGAGATCACCGTCTTCACGATTTCGATCTCTTTCAGCAGCTTTGTATCCGGGGTCGCGGTGATCGCCGGGTAATCGGCCACTACGATGCAATCCTTTTCGCCCCGTTTCCCGAACACTTCTTCATCGTGCCATAATTCTTCCGTAAGGAATGGCATATACGGGTGCAGCAGCTTCAATAATTCGCCAAAGAACGACACGGTCGCGTTATAGGTCGCGGCATCGATCGGCTGCTGGTAGGCAGGCTTCACCATCTCCAGGTACCAGGCACAGAAATCATCCCATACCAGTTTATAGGTCGTCATCAGCGCATCGCTCAGGCGGTACTGGGCGAAGAGCTCTTCGATCTCGGCCAGCGATTCGTTCAGCCGCGAACGGAACCAATCGATCGTTACCTGGTTCTTGTTTTCCAGGGTAGCATCCACTTCCCATCCCTTTACCAGGCGGAACGCGTTCCATATCTTATTGGTGAAGTTCCGGCCCTGCTCACAGTACGATTCATCGAACATGAGGTCGTTGCCCGCCGGGGAGCAAAGCAGCATGCCCACACGTACCCCGTCGGCTCCGTATTGTTCGATCAGCCCGATCGGGTCGGGCGAATTACCTAATGATTTGGACATCTTACGGCCCAGCTTATCGCGTACGATACCGGTAAGGTATACATTACGGAAAGGCGCCTGCTCACGGAACTCATGCCCGGCCATGATCATCCGTGCCACCCAGAAGAAAAGGATCTCCGGCGCGGTGACCAGGTCGTTGGTCGGGTAATAATAATTCAGTTCTTCATTGCCTTCCGCACCGGGATTCCCGCATACGGTCGGGTCGAACACCGAGATCGGCCACAGCCAGGAAGAGAACCAGGTATCCACCACATCTTCATCCTGCTTCAACTCTCCGATGCTTAAACCGGGAGAAAGGGCTTTCGCTTTTTCAAAGGCTTCTTCGCGGGTCTTCGCTACCACGAATTCTCCATTGGGCAGATACCAAGCCGGGATCTGCTGTCCCCACCAGAGCTGGCGCGAGATGCACCAGTCTTTCACATTCTCCATCCAATGCTTATAGGTATTGATAAACTTGTCGGGGATGAGGCGCACCTCTCCGTTCAGCACGTAGTCGAGCGCCGGCTTCGCCATGTCGCCCATCTTCACGAACCATTGCAGCGAAAGCTTCGGTTCGATCACGGCGTCGGTCCGTTCGGAATAGCCTACCTGCGATTTATAGTCTTCGATCTTATCCAGGTTCCCCGCTTCTTCCAGCATTACCGCGATCTTCTTGCGGGCGGCGAAACGGTCCTCTCCTACCAGGATCTCTGCCTTTTCGTTCAGGGTACCGTTATCATTTAAAATGTCGATCACCTGCAGCTTATGCTTAATGCCCAGCTCGTAGTCGTTCAGGTCGTGCGCCGGTGTTACCTTCAGGCAGCCGGTACCGAAATCCATGGTCACGTACTCGTCCAGGATCACCGGGATCTCCCGGTTGATCAGGGGTACCAGCACTTTCTTACCATGCAGGTGTGTATAACGCTCATCGTTCGGGTTGATACAGATCGCGCTGTCGGCCATGATGGTTTCGGGCCGGGTGGTAGCAATAGTAATAAAGCCATCCTCACCTGCAACACGGTAGCGGATATAATATAATTTCTGGTTGACTTCCTTGCGGATCACCTCTTCGTCGGAAACCGCGGTGAGGCCTTTCGGATCCCAGTTCACCATACGGATGCCCCGGTAAACAAGGCCCTTGTTATACAGGTGAATAAAGGTATCGATCACGGCCTCCGACATGGCCGGGTCCATGGTGAACGAGGTACGGTCCCAGTCGCAGGAAGCGCCCAGCTTTTTCAATTGCTCGAGGATGATCCCAGGAATTTCTCACGACCGATCTCTTTCTTGTCAATGCCTCTTTCTTTCAGCATGGCTACCACCTTCGCTTCGGTCGCGATGGAGGCATGATCCGTTCCCGGAACCCAGCAGGCGTTCTTTCCCTTCATCCGCGCGCGGCGGATCAGCACATCCTGGATCGTGTTGTTCAGCATGTGCCCCATATGCAATACACCCGTCACATTCGGCGGAGGAATAACGATGGTATAAGGCTCTCTTTCGTCGGGTACTGATCTAAAGAACTTGTGCTCAAGCCAGTAACTGTACCACTTCGCTTCGGTTTCGGTCGGGTTGTATGTTTTGGAGATCGTCACCTTGATAATACGTGATAAAAACAAACCACCCGTGAATACGGATGGTTTGCAAAAATAGAAAAATATCGGATAAGCAGCCCTGCGGCGGCCCGCTCAAAAGATTTTATAGCCTAAGGCAATCCCCAGCCGGGGCACAATGCCCGAATAGCTCTGGTCGCTCAGGAGCCTGCGGTTATCCAGCTCATATACGGTGCTGCTCTTCAGCTTCGCTTTTTTATACACTACTCCCGCGTAATAATCCATATAGAAATGCCGGCTGTAATAACATTTGAAACCGGCCAGCATGCTGATATCGAAGCGCCGGGTATGCTGTGTCTGCGGCCCCATGCGGTAGCTGTAATATTCTAAGCCGTCGCTGCCCGTATACGCGAACCAGTTGTACTCATCATACCGGTAAGTCAGGTTATGAAAGCCCAGCCCAGCCTTTACATACGCGGCATAGCGTGCCAGCGTGTCGCCGGAAGTATAGCAATACCGGTACGAAAGGTCGAAGCCATAGCCTTCCAGCCGGTGGTTCTCGTCGGGGTTCCCGCCATTGTATGCCGTACCCGTATAGTTCATCCGTTCGTAGGAATAAATAACCGGGCTCAGCGACAGGCTGTTCTTCGGGTCGAAGCCGTACTCGATCTCGAACCTCGAGCAGCCGGTAAATACCGGCAGCATGTGCAGGCTCAGCGAAACCCCTTCGTTCCCGGCAGGCTTGCGCTGGGCAAGGGTTTTCGGCGTGGCCAGGCAGAACAGGATAAAAGCAAACAGGTATCTTTTCATATTATTCCTGGGTTGGAATGTAGCTCAATAATTGCAGGGCTCCGGACTGATAGCTGTACTGGTAGATCCCGCTGCTGCCGGTTACAATAAGGTGGCCGTTGGCGGCGATCACATCTTCGGCCTGTATGTTGAACTTCTGCAAAAGCGCCAGGCTGTTCACATTGCGCGCGTCGTACACGCTCAGGCCGTTATCACATACGAATAGCAGGGAATCATCCTTACCCAGTCCGCGGGGCGAAGTAAGCGGGTAGATATTCAGCAGGCTGGGACGATCCGGGTTCCGGATGTCGATGATCTCGAGCTGGTTCAGCCCCCTGCGGCAGAACGACTGCGCACTGTTGTTCAGGGTGATATACGCGTACATGGAATCGGCTACTACCGGGTCGCAGCTGGTGATATGCGTATAGTTGGAACGCAGCGCCGGTGAAACCGGGTTCGAAATATCAAAAATATACAAGCCATTGACAGAGCCGATGAACAGCAGTTGCTCGCGGATGAAGATCGTTTCGAGACCGGCGCCCACGAAGATGCTGAATTGCGGGATGATGTTTGCCGGCTGGCTGATGTCGTAACCCGACAGCTTTTCGCCGGAAAGGGTATAGATCATGTTGTTGCGGATGGCAAAGCGCGCGAGGGACCCGCCCTGCCCGTTCGCCTGGTTTTCTGATGCGGTCATACCCGTGTCGGTACAGCCCTGTATGCACAGAACGCTCATCAGCAGGAAGAAAATAACAGGTACAGATCTCATCATGATTTCTTTTTAGTCCAGCCAACAATAACAAGTCCGGCAAGCCGGTTTTCCGGGAGATAAGTATCAGGAAGATAACCCAGGTCGGGCGGCGACAATTCCGGGAAGGCGTTACGCTGCCGGTTCAGCACCTGTGCCTGAGGCAGGGCGGAGAGATCGACCGCTACCAGGTCGGTCGCGTTATCGGCATACAGCACATCCCCCTTAAAGCTCATATCGATACAGCCCGGGATACGGATGAATCCTGTTTTCTGGGGCGATGCCGGGTTCGTATTATCGAACACATGAATACCCTTATACTTCTCGTTCAGGTAAAGCCGGTTCCCCTTCACAAAAATTTTACCTGCCTGCTTAACGGGCTGCACACCGACATAGGCCACGGAGCTTTCCAGCTGCGCGCGCGCCATAAACAGGGGTTCGTACTCCGTAGCGGGCCGCATGTTATCCTCCCTGAGCGGGCATCCGGAACATATAACAGCCAGTAAGGGCAGTATCCGGATCAGGTGTCTGTTCATATATATTTTGTAATAAAGTGCAAAGAAGTGGGTAAGACCTACCGAATATAAAAAAATTTATGCTTTATATTTGGACGAGTGTTTTAACCGTTAGAATCAAAAATTAAACCAATATGAAAAAATCGCATTTGATCATTGCCGTCTTCAGCGCATCGATCCTGTTCAGTGCCTGTAAGTCAAGAAAAGTAGAACGTATCGACCCGACCCAGCAAACCGACCTGAGCGGACGCTGGAATGATACCGACTCCCGCCTGGTGTCTAACGAGATGATCAGCGACTGTATGTCAAGACCATGGAGAACCGATTTCACCGCTTCGAAGAACCGCAAGCCGGTAGTGATCGTAGGAACGGTAAGAAACAAATCGACCGAGCACATCGAATCTGAAACCTTTATCAAGGACATCGAGAAAGCGTATGTAAACTCCGGACTGGTAAGCGTAGTACAGGCAGGTGAAGCCCGTAAGGAATTACGCGACGAACGTAACGACCAGCAAACCTTCTCATCTGAAGAAACCAAGAAAAAATGGGGCCGCGAAAAGGGCGCCGATTTTATGCTGAACGGCGTGATCACATCCATTGTAGATCAATACGGAAAGAATAAAGTGGTTTACTACCAGATCGACCTGGAGCTGACCAACCTCGAAACCAACGAGAAAGTATGGATCGGTGATAAGAAGATCAAAAAAGCTATCCAGAACTAAGAAAGTCCTGTAACAGGTAATGAAGCTTATGGAATAACCCCTGTAAGCTTCATTACTTTCATAACCCCGCCAACCTGTGATAAAGACCCGCCTGTTTATTCGTACCCTGCTTACCTGCTGCTTCCTTTTCATCCTGACCGCCTGCGCTACTTATTACCAGAAGCAGGCCGAGTTCAACACGAACTTCGAATCGGGGAACATCGAAAAGGCGAAGACGCTTTTAGAAAAAGACAAGAAAGGTCCCGAAGGCAAGGCGAAGCTGTTGTATAACCTGAACCGCGGCACCGTGGAATGGATGACGGGCGATTACGAGCAAAGCAACAAGTACTTCAACACCGCCGATCTGCTGGCCGAAGATTACCAGAAGAACATGGCGAACAAAGCCCTCTCGCTGGTGACCAACCCGATGGCCGAAGAATACCGCGGCGAAGACTTCGAGCTGGTACTGCTTTACTATTACAAAGCGATCAATTACCTGAACCTTGGCCAGCACGACGAAGCCCTGGTAGAATGCCGCCGTTTGAACCTGCGCCTGCAGCAGATCAACGACAAATACAAAAAGAAGAACCGTTATTCGGTCGATGCCTTCGGCTTAAACCTGATGGGCATCGGGCGGCGACGATAACAATGCCTTTATCGCCTATCGTAATGCCGTAGACGCGTATGAGAACAGCTATGCCAAGCAGTTCGGCCTTGGAGTACCCGAGCAGCTAAAGAAAGACATTATCCGCACGGCCTATAAAACAGGCTTCAACGAAGAAGCCCGGCAGTACGAGCAAAAATTCAATATGAAATACGAACCGGAGCCTGCGGGCAACGGATCGGTCGTGTTCTTCTGGCATAACGGGCTTGGCCCGGTAAAGGCCGAGAACAGCATCAATTTCAGCATTGTTCGCGGACAGGGTGGCATGGTTACCTTCGCTAATGATGAAATGGGACTGAATTTTCCCTTTCCTGCCGGAAAGGAACAGGAAGGTTCCGGGTTCAGCCAATTGGAATTCATCCGCGTGGCGTTCCCGAAATATGTAGAGCGCAAGCCTTATTTCAAAAGCGCCTATCTCTCGGTCAATAACAGGACCTATCCGTTACAGGAAGCGGAGAACATCAACCAGATTGCCTTTAAGACCCTGGAAGACCGCATGCTGAGCGAGCTGGGCAATTCCCTGCTACGCCTGGCGACCAAGAAAGCCGCGGAATACCTGGTACGCGACCAGAACAAAGACCTGGGCGCCGTGGTGGGCATCTTTAATGCCATCACCGAAAAAGCCGATACGCGTAACTGGCAGACTCTGCCTTACAGCATCAGCTACAGCCGGGTTTCGCTCCCGGCAGGCAGCCAGCAGCTCAGCCTGAACACCGTTAATGGCTCGAATACCAAGACCCAGGCGTTTAATTTTGACATCAAAAAAGGAAAAACTATCTTTCAGTCATACCAAAGCCTGGAGAGTTTGAGTTATTAATAGATGCCGCCCGGAGTGTACCACAAGGTAAGCGCCCGGATCCGGCTGATATAATCGCTGTTATGAAGAACCTGTTTGTTGTTTTTACCCTTTTGTTTACTGTAAACCTGTACGCCCAATCTGAGAATACCAAGCTAAGCCCGGTAGAGTTCAAGGCCAACTACTTTAAGCAGAGAGGAATGCTGGTCGATGTGCGTACCCCCGAAGAATTCGAGGAGGGGCATATTGCAGGCGCCGTAAACATCAACATCGCCGCGCCCGATTTCGAAAAAAACTTTGAAGCCCTCGACCGTTCCAAACCCATTTTCCTCTATTGTACTGTAGGCGGACGCAGCGCCAAGGCTGCCGTGATCCTTCGCCGCAAAGGCTTCAGCAAAATATACGACCTGAACGGAGGCTATACGGACCTGCTGAAGGCAGGCATGAAATCGAATAAGGAAGAATGAGCCATTTAGAATTCCGCCTCACTGCCGACGGCTCCAAAACCATTTACAATGCCCTGGTAGGCGAGCATTATCACTCTCACCACGGCGCCCTGCAGGAAGCCCTGCATGTATTTGTAGCCGGCGGAACAACCCATTACCTCACACAGCACCAGGCAACAGAGCTCTCGATCCTGGAGGTAGGCTTCGGTACCGGGCTTAACTTCCTGCTCACCGCCGACCATTGCCAGCAGCAGGGTGTTTCTTTATCCTATACTGGCATTGAAGCCTACCCGGTCGATCGCGATATGATGAGCGATACGGGCTATGCGACCCACCTGCAAGAACCCTTGCTGTACCAGCATCTCTGCGACCAGTACACCCTCGACCGCGAAGCGCGGAACAGCATCCGTTACGGCCAGGCCTCGCTGGAGCTTTTCCGTTCCCCGGTACTGGATTTTCATACCTCCGAAAAGTTCGATATTGTTTATTTCGACGCTTTCGCCAGTGTGCATCAGCCCGAGATGTGGAGCCATGAAGTATTGGCCTACGTATGTTCATTTCTGAAAGATAAGGGTATATTTGTCACCTATAGCGTAACCGGCAACCTGAAGCGTTCCCTGAAGCAATTAGGCTTCAGCATTGAACGCCCGCCCGGAGCAGCCGGCAAACGCGAAATGATGAGAGCTACCAAATTATCGCATGTATAAATTACTGATCAAACCCATTTTCTTCCTGTTCGACCCGGAACAGATCCACCACATCGTTTTTCGCCTCATCAGACTGGCACACCGCCTCCCCCTCATCCCCTCGCTCATCCGTGCAGTGTCTTCTGAAAAAGACCCGCGACTGGCACGCGAAGTATTCGGCATCCGTTTCCCGAATCCTGTAGGGCTGGCCGCCGGCTTTGATAAGGATGCTAAACTATACAGCGAACTGGGTAACCTCGGCTTTGGCTTTGTAGAGATCGGAACCCTGACCCCGCTTCCGCAGGACGGCAACCCGAAGAAACGCATGTTCCGCCTCCCTGCCGACCAGGCGCTCATCAACCGCATGGGCTTTAACAACCAGGGCGTAGACGCGGCCATCGAACGCCTCAAAGACCGGAAGCCCGGGCTCATTATCGGCGGGAACATCGGTAAGAACAAGGTCACCCCAAACGAAGAAGCCACCCGCGACTACGAGATCTGCTTTCTCAAGCTCTTTCCTTATGTCGATTATTTTGTGGTGAATGTAAGTTCACCTAATACACCCAACCTGCGCGCTCTGCAGGAAAAAGAGCCCTTAAAGGCACTGCTACACCACTTACAAGGCCTGAACACACAACAAAACAAGCCTAAGCCCATCCTCCTGAAGATCGCTCCAGACCTGACGAACGAACAGCTGGACGACATTATCGAGATCGTGCGGGAAACAGGGATCGCCGGTGTCATAGCAACCAATACGACCATCAGCAGGGAAAACCTGCATACCCCGGCCAGCCGGATCGAAGCCATTGGCATGGGCGGCCTGAGCGGGAAGCCGCTCGCGAAACGCGCCACCGAAGTGATCCGTTACCTGTCCGACAGATCCGGCAAAGCCTTCCCGATCATCGGTGTGGGTGGGATACACAGCGCGCAGGATGCCCTGGAGAAGCTGGATGCAGGCGCTTCGCTTATCCAGTTGTACACCGGTTTTGTATATGAAGGACCGGGACTGATCGGCCGTATCAACCGGGCCTTGCTGAAAAGATCATAAAAGCCCTTGCGGTTGATCGCAGGCTACGGAAGCGACCGGAGTTAGTCGCTTGTGAATTGTACACCATAACCTCTGAACGAGGGTATAGCGCATAAAAAATCCCGGCGCTTGTATGAGGCCGGGATTCAAATATCTGTGAAAGAAAAGGCGAACCTTATTCAGCAGAAGTATTCTCATCTGCTGCCGGACGTTCTACCGGCTTCTTGATCGACTTATCAGTCGCAATTTTCAAGCGTTGATTTCTCAATCGGGAGAAAGTCTTATTTCTTCTGTCTTTTCTTTTTAATCTCGTTACTGCCATGATGATATTTTATAATTAACTCGTAAATGGTTACGGTAAAATTACAGCAACCCTTAAAAATTTGAGGTCGAGAGCGGATTTGAACCGCTGTACAAGGTTTTGCAGACCTCTGCCTAACCACTCGGCCACCCGACCTTTTATCCTGCCACTTATACGCGTGTCAGGGCGACAAATGTACTTAATTATTATTCTTCATACAAGAGAGAAATAAAAATTATCCTCTTCTTTTAAATTCTGAGCAGATGATCCCCGTTGCGACAGCCACATTAAGCGACTCTGCACCCCCGAAGGAAGGAATAGTCAAGGGATTAGTAATGAAAGTTTTAAGCCCTTCCGAGATGCCATGCGATTCACTGCCCATCAGGATGATGCCATGACCGGTAAGGCTTTCCGAATAAATGTTTTTTCCTTCCAGCAGGGCCCCGTAAACGGGTGTTCCCGCCTGGCTTTCGAAGAAAGAAACCAAGTCCGTATAATACACCTGCACCCTGCCCAGGCTGCCCATGGTCGATTGCACGGTCTTCGGGTTGTATAGCTCTACCGAATGCTCCGCGCACACGATCCGTTTGATCCCGAACCAGTCGGCAATACGGATAATGGTTCCCATGTTCCCGGGGTCGCGCACTTCGTCGAGGCAAAGAACCAGTTCCCGGCTTAAAATATCTTCCTGCACAAAGTCGTTAATGTCGCTCGGAAGCATATGGAAAACAGCCAGCACTTCAGGCGCTGTGCTCATGGCAGACATCCGTTCCATATCTTGCGCGGAGGCAG
>CALNCF010000305.1 GCA_937875035.1 uncultured Sphingobacteriaceae bacterium
AAGGACCGTATGGCTTTGAAGATGGTCGAAGTCGCGGAACGCGATGGCCGGCTGAAACCAGGGGGAACCATTATCGAGGGTACATCGGGCAACACTGGTATGGGCCTCGCGATGGCTGCCGTAGTGAAAGGGTACAAGTGTATCTTCACGACCACGGATAAGCAATCGAAAGAAAAGGTAGACGCCCTGCGTGCCTTTGGTGCCGAGGTGATCGTTTGCCCAACCAATGTCGACCCGGAAGATCCCCGTTCATACTATTCTGTTTCGTCCAGGCTGGAAAAAGAGATCCCGAATTCCTGGAAGCCTAATCAATACGATAACCTTTCCAATTCGCAGGCTCATTATGAGCAGACCGGCCCCGAGATCTGGGAGCAGACCGAAGGGAAGATCACGCACCTCGTGGTAGGTGTGGGCACCGGCGGTACCATTTCCGGAACCGGTAAATATCTTAAAGAAAAGAATCCTGATATCCAGATCCTGGGCATTGATACCTATGGGTCTGTATTCAAAAAATATAAGGAAACCGGCATCTTCGATAAGGATGAGATCTATCCGTATATCACGGAAGGGATCGGCGAAGATTTCCTGCCGCAGAACGTGGATTTCTCGGTGATCGATTACTTTGAAAAAGTAACCGATAAGGATGCCGCGCTAATGACCCGGGAGATCGCCCGCCAGGAAGGCATCTTTGCAGGTAACTCCGCGGGCTCTGCCGTTGCAGGGATCCTGCAGATGAAAGACCGCTTTAAAGAGGGTGATGTGGTCGTTGTGATCTTCCATGATCATGGTTCCCGCTATATGGCTAAGATGTATAATGAAGACTGGCTTCGCGAACGTGGCTTCCTCGAAGAAAAGAAACCGAAGCATGCCATCGACCTGATCGAAAATCATCGCGACATGAAGCTGGTGACGGTGCACGAGCATGAGCTGGTAGGAGAGGCTTGCCAGAAGATGAGCAGGTACGGCATTTCGCAGATCCCGGTGGTGGACGACAAGGGCGCTTTTGTAGGCTCCCTGAGCGATACCCATCTGTTCGCTTCGCTGCTCAGCCAGGAATCGCTGAAAGCGCACCCGGTTAAAGAGGTGATGCAGCCTTCCTTCCCGATCGTGAATGCAGGCGCGGCTATTGCTGAAGTATCGAAGCTCATTACCAAGGAAACCCCCGCGGTGCTGGTACAGGATATGGGCGGCAATATGCACATCATTACCAAGTACGATGTGATCGAAGCGATCGCTAAATAAGCGGAACGCATAAGCTATATACAGAGGCTGCTGTTCCCCTAAAGGATGGCAGCCTTTTTTTGTTCTGCCGCCCGGCCTGCAATTTTTTTGTTGCATGATGTGGAATGCCTCCCCGGCATCATCTTTAATATATATTTTGTGTTAAGTTTGCAGCATCCGGAAGGATATTAAACCCTCTTATCTTGTCTGCCTTTCGGGGCAGGTACAGGCCCTTTCTTTAGAAACGGGCGGGGTGTCCGTATGCTCCGCAAATACCCGTTTACCAAGAAAAGGCCCTATGTTTCTAATTTCCACGGTATTGTTTTTTGTGATCTCAGCGATGATCAGCTTTGTGGGTTCCCTGCAATTGGGGCCTGTGAACCTGGCCGTGATCAATACCGCTCTGAACAGGGGATACAAGCCGGCGCTGCTCATGGGTCTCGGCGGAAGCCTGCCCGAACTTTTCTATTCGGCGGCGGCTTTTTGGCTGGCCGACCTGCTGCTTGATTTTCCGCAGGGAATGAAAACAGTGTATATGGTCATCGCACCGGTGTTCGTGCTGATCGGTTTTTACCTGGTGTACACGCCTACGCGCATCAAAGAAGATAAAATGGTTTCCGGGAAGTCGGCATGGCCGCTGTTAGGGGGCTTTGTATTAGGGAGCCTGAACCCGATGCTCCTGCCGTTCTGGGTGATCGTGATCGGTTATTTAAATGAGTGGGGGATCAATGCCAACCAGCACCTGTACACGCAGCTCTCCTTCATTTTGGGCACTGCTTCGGGAGCGATGCTGCTGCAATACAGCTTAGCTACGCTCATCATCCGCCAGAAAGAAAAATTCAAAGAAAAGTTTATACGCTATGCCAACCCGGTTACGGGTATTGCCTTTATCCTGATCGGCATTATCCAGTTCCTGAGGGTCACGGTGTTTTAGTTCCGTATGGTCTTATACACGTTTGATCTCGGCGCCCAGTGCCTGCAAGCGTTGCTCGATATCCTGGTAACCCCGGTCGATCTGCTCGATATTGGAAATGGTGCTTTTGCCTTCGGCAGATAAAGCCGCGATCAGGAGCGATACCCCTGCACGGATGTCGGGCGAGGTCATGTCGATGCCCCGCAGGGAATGCCTGCGTCCGAGCCCGATAATGTTCGCGCGGTGAGGGTCGCATAGAATGATCTGCGCGCCCATGTCGATCAGCTTGTCGACAAAGAAGAGGCGGCTCTCGAACATCTTCTGGTGAATGAGCACGCTGCCCTTTGCCTGGGTGGCTACCACGAGCACAATGCTGAGCAGGTCGGGGGTAAAGCCCGGCCAGGGTGCATCGGCAATGGTCAGGATCGAGCCGTCGATAAAGGTTTCGATCTCGTAAACATCCTGTGAAGGAATATAGATGTCGTCGCCCCTGCGTTCCAGCTTAATCCCAAGCTTTCTGAAGGTATCGGGAATAACGCCAAGGTGCTCGTAGGCTACATTCTTGATCGTGATCTCCGACTGGGTCATGGCAGCAAGGCCAATGAAGCTCCCGATCTCGATCATGTCGGGAAGCATGCGGTGCTCGCATCCTCCGAGGTATTCAACGCCTTCTACGGTAAGCAGGTTCGAACCTACCCCTGTGATCTTCGCGCCCATGCTGTTAAGCATTTTGCAAAGCTGTTGCAGGTAAGGTTCGCAGGCTGCATTGTAAATGGTGGTGGTACCCTTGGCGAGCACGGCGGCCATCAATACGTTGGCAGTGCCCGTTACAGATGCTTCGTCGAGCAGCATATAGGTGCCCTTCAATTCGGATGCGTCTACTTTAAAGAAGCTATCCTT
>CALNCF010000306.1 GCA_937875035.1 uncultured Sphingobacteriaceae bacterium
CTTCTACCCGTACCATCGATAATTTCATCCTGGCCTTCCGGAAATATTTTGAAGAAGACCCGAAGAACCCGAAGCACTTTCACTCGATCCGGGGAGTGGGGTATAAGTTCACGGACTGATATCCGCAGAAAAAAAACAGATCATTTGTAAAAAAAATAAAGAAGAGCTCATGCAAGATTCATTGTTGATCAAAGCCGCATTTTCAAAGCCCACCGAGCGCCCGCCTGTATGGATGATGCGCCAGGCCGGGAGGTTCATGAAGGAGTACTGGGAGATAAAGAATAAATATTCCTTCCTGGAGATGTGCAAAACGCCGGAGCTTGCCGCTGATGTAACGATGCTGCCGGTCGACCTGCTGGACATCGACGCGGCGATCCTCTTCTCCGATATTTTAGTTACGGCCGAAGCTATGGGCGGGGACCTTTCCTTTACAGCCGGGGTGGGTCCGAGGTTCTCCAACCCGGTGCGTACGGCTGCCGACATCGCGGCCCTTCCGGAAGTGGATGTGGAAGCGAAGCTGGGTTATGTACGCGACGCGATCAGGGTGGTGAAGCAGCGCCTGAACGGCCGTATTCCCCTGATCGGTTTTGCAGGCGCGCCCTTTACAGTGATGAGCTATATGGTAGAAGGTGGATCATCAAAAGACTTCAAGCTGACCAAGTTGATGCTGCACAATCACCCGGAGCTTGCCAAAGACCTGCTTTCCAGGATCGCGAAGGTAACGGTGGATTACCTGAATATGCAGATCGCCGCAGGCGTGGATGCCATCCAGATCTTCGATTCCTGGGCCATGGCCTTGTCGTGGAACGACTATAAAGAATTTTCGCATCATTATATCGCAGAGATCATTTCAGGCTTAAACCGCAAGGACATACCGGTGATCTCTTTCTGCAAGGGCAGCTCGGTATTCGCACCGCTGATGGCAGAAGCCAGGCCGGACGTGATCTCGATCGACTGGAATGCCGACCTGCTCGACATCAAAAAGCGTTTGCCGCAGGGCATCGCGGTACAGGGGAACCTCGATCCGCATATCCTGTATGCTGATAAGAAAGTGATCAGGGAACGGATCCACCAGCTCTTCGAACGGATGCGAGGGGAGCCGGGCTTCATCTTCAACTTAGGCCATGGCATTATGCCCGATATCCCGTTCGACCATGTGAAATACGCGGTGCAGGTGGTCCGGGAATTCCGTTACTAATAAGAGCGGAAGCCTGCCGGAACTCATTTGTACGGAAGCGGCGAATTTTTTTATTTTTACAGGATGTATAAATCATTCCTGCCGGTAAGGATCGTATACACGATCCTTTTTTGTGGCCTGATGGCAGCTCCGGCAACTGCGCAATTGAATAATACGTTCTTCGAGAACCAGCGTTCGCTGGATGCAGAGCGTACCGGTTCCTTATACCTGTCGGTCTACAACTTCAATTACCAGCGGAACTACGAATACTTTAATAAGTTTGCCGATGGCCTTACGTATTACGGTTTCAACCTGCAGCCTGAGCTGGCCTGGTATTCCTCGGATCATGTGCTGGTAACAGGGGGGCTGTTCATGAGGAAAGATTTCGGGAATTCCGGCATCTATAATACCCAGCCGGTGTTTACCGTCAATTATCATAAGAAGAATTTCCAGATCATTAACGGAAGCCTGAACGGCAATGTGGCTCACCGCCTGGTAGAGCCGATCTACGATTACGACCGTATTATGACCGACCCGCTGGAATACGGAACCCAGTTCCTGTATAAGGACAGCACCTGGAATATTGATGCCTGGATCAACTGGGAGAAGATGATCTATAAGCCTTCGCCCGAACAGGAGGAGATCTCGGGCGGAGCCTCGCTGGCTTATACCCTGCTGAACAACGAACGCTTTCATGTTTCCATCCCTTTCCAGTTCCTGGCCTATCACCAGGGCGGACAAATTGATACGATCGACGTTCCGCTGACCACGGTGGTCAACTCGGCTGTCGGGTTTCAGCTGAAATGGTATACCGGCCGGGTGCTGAAGTATGTACACACGGAAAACTATTTCCTGACCTATAAGGATTTTTCCTTTACCAAACGAAGGATCTTCAGCCAGGGTAACGGGCTGATGCTGAATGCCGGGCTGAAATTCAAGCCGGCCGACCTCTCCGTGACCTATTGGAAGGGCAATGGCTTCGAGTCTGTGCACGGTGCGCCGGGCTACGAATCGGTGTCATCGCATATTCATCACCCGGGCTATTCGGAAGATACCCGCGAGCTCATCATTATGCGTTTGGTGAGCGATTTTAAGGTATCGGACCATTTGTATATCGGTACCCGCCTGGAGCCTTATATCGATCTGCGCAACCCGAAGCTGGAATTTGTGAACTCCCTGTTCCTGGTCTACCGCGAGGATTTTAAACTTAAAAAGATCAGATAGCCCATATCTCGCCCGTCTTAACTATCTTTGCGGCATGTTATTCGGGGATAAGAACTATAATTATTACGGCAGGTATTTACGCGAGAAATACGAGGGTCACCGTGTGTTCAAGGTGATCGTGGACGGAGGCTTTACCTGTCCGAACCGCGATGGCTCCAAGGGTTACGGAGGCTGTACCTATTGTAACGTGGATTCTTTTACCCCCGAGCTTTCCCGTTCGCTGCCCAGCCTGAAAGACCAGGTGCAGCAGGGTATGGAGCGTGCCCGGAACATGTACCGTGCGGATAAGTTCATTATCTATTTTCAGCCTAATACCAATACCTACGCCCCGGCGCATTACCTGAAGATGATGTACGACGAGGCCCTGTCGGTCAATACCGAAGACATTGTAGGCCTTTCGGTAGGAACCCGCCCGGACTGCATCGACGCGGAGAAAGCCGCCCTGTTAGAAAGCTATACCGATCGTTTTGATGTGGATATCGAGATGGGCATGGAGTCGATCTACGATGAAACCCTGGCGAAGATCAACAGGGGATGTACTCATGCTGAGTTAGAAACGGCCCTGGCGCTTTTCGAAAACTCCAAAGTGGAGGTTTGCGTGCATACCATCTTCGGCTTCCCCTGGGAGACCCGGGAGATGATGCTGAAATATGCCGATGTGATCAATCAGTATAGGCAGATCAAATACGTGAAATTCCACCACCTGCATATTGTAGAAGGTTCTATTATGGGGGTGCTGTACAAGCGCGAGCCCTTTAAGCTTTTCAGCCTGGAAGAATATGCTGATTTCCTGAGCGAGCTGCTGCCAAGGGTGCGGCAGGATGTGATCATCCAGCGCCTCTTCGGTCTTTCCGACCTCGACCTGCTGATCGCGCCCAACTGGGGGATGAAGAAATCGGAGATGCTCTACCGCATCGAGCAGGAATTCCTGCGCCGTGATGTAGTGCAGGGATCGGCCCTGCAGGCCGAGCTTAGCGAGGCCTGATCCAGGATATTACTGAACCATTTTATTGGCACAATACGAGCTGGCAAAGGCTTCTGGCTTGGCTTTGAACACAAAGCCCATGCTGAGAATATAGCCCATGGCTTCGTGCAGCGCCTGGTTCGATTTGAAGTTCGGGTTGGTGTTGATGTCGGCATGCACTTCCAGGTCTACATCGTACAGGTCGAGCAGGTCGCACAGGGTATAAGCCGTTTCAATGGAGCGCGACACTTCGTTCAGCATACGTTCCTTAATGCTCATCTTCTTGGAGATCCGCTCCTGCTGGATGAACATGAAGCCGCCCTTCTGCTCGCGCAGGAAAACAATGACGGTAGCGAAGTCGATCACGTTTCCCTTCACCTGCGAATCAGTGCCGATGCAGACCTTCAGTTTGTTTCCCAGTAAGCTTTCCCGTTCAATGGCCTTTTCTACGGCCCCGATAATGGATTCCCCGAGGGGTTCTCCACTGAATTTTTTCCATACCATAGTCATGTGAGTTAAGTTGTACTGTAATCTTTTGACCGGTAATTGATTATGAGCTCAATTAAGAGGTTTGATAAAGATAAAACGAATGCGTGCCCGGGAGGGTCAAGCCAGCGTTATATTTTTATTAACATCTTAACAATGAGAAGGATGATTGGTTTCGGGAGATGACGGGAGGATATTCAGAAAAGAGCATAACAAACCAAGGGCTGGTATGATGCCAGCCCTTGGTTGTGTAGTGTGTATGAAGCGGGGTTATTGCCTGATCAGCTTCCGGGTGATCACCTGCCCGGCGCTGGTTTCCATCCGCAGGAAATATATACCCGCCGGTTGTTCGACAGACATCGGCCCGGTGTGGCCGGTAGTGTTCAGCACCTGGATCAGGCGGCCTGTATAATCGAGTAAGCTGATCTTTTGAACGGTATGCTGATCGTCGCTGATAAAGATATGATCGTGGAAAGGGTTCGGGTACACATTCGGTTCGTATGCGTTTCTAATTTGCGGACCGGTGGATACATGCGGGTCCAGGCTGATCCTTGCCAGCGCAAAGTGAGCGTTGCTGTGCAACCGGGAGGAGCCCCCGGCAACGAGCTTACCCGGCGATTGCATCTTCATGGCTTGCAGGTAATCATGGCCCGGTGAAATATCCAGGTCGAAGGTGCCGCTGCCGTTAAAGCTGGTATCCAGGCTTCCGTCCGCCATCAGGCGGCTCAGGGTATAGCCATAGTTGTAATCAGAGATTTCCTTGCTCCCCCCGATCAGTATCTTGCCGTCGGTCTGTACTTCCAGGTCTTTAAAAGGATAGCGGTGACTGACCAGCCCGCCTGTGCCGAAACTAAGGTCGGGTGTACCATCCGCATTAATCCTGAGCAGCATGGCCGACATATGGTACCCGGCCATCAGGATCTTACCACCGGGTAATTCGCGTACGACAGAAAGGAGCTCGGGGATATTAGGCATTGTATCATAGATGTCTGTTACTACCTTGCCATCCTGTCCGAAACCCTGTACGAAGTTCCCGCTTACATCCAGCTTGCAGTAGGCTGTTTTGAAATTTTCCAGGTCCGAGCCCTCGTAACCTACACATATGATATGACCATCACTCAGCAGCGCGGCCTGCCAGAAAATAAACCGGAATCCTGGACCTGATAGCTTTAGCGTACCGTTTATTCCAAACCCTTCGTCGGCGATGCCATTGCCTGTCAGCTTGGTCAGGATAGCCCCTGTATAGTTGTTGCCTCCCAGCAGGATGGAGCCATCTGTAAGGAGCATGAGGGAGCTGATATGGCTGTCGGAATCGTACGATTTATACACCCCGTATTCTCCGAAGGTGCTGTCTGTTGTTCCATTCTGATGATAGCGGATCACAAAGGCTTCGTGTGTGCCGGGGCCGTTATTTCCCGGACCTACATAATAAGATCCGGCAACGATGATCTTGCCGTCAGGTTGCAGGAGTATGTCGAGCGGGAACTCCGAGTATTCGATCTCGGTTGTCACCAGGCCGTTTACTCCGAAATCGTGATCGGCTGCGCCATTCGCGTCGGTTTTAGATAAGGTAAGGTGATAGATGCCGCTGCCGCCGCCCTGCAGGGTATAGCCGGCGCTGATAATGCTCCCGTCGGGGGTGAAGGCAAGGCAGTTGATCTCCGACGTATTCGTAGTAACAACAATACCGGATTGCCCGAAAGAAGGGTCCGGGCTTACATGCTGGGCGCTGAGCGATAACCCGGCCAGCAGCATACACAGGGTAAAAAATGATTTCATAAGATAGTTTGGTTTTAGGATGCTTTCCCTGATCAATATGTATGCCGCTGTAAGGCAAGGGTTATAAAAAGCCTCGCTGCAAGCTGCGATTTTGCGAAGGAGAACTTACCGGTTACGCTTTTTTTACCGCCGTCAGTGCATATACCATCGGTATTTTATTGTCTAAATGCTTGATGCGGTATTTCCCAGGTTTGAACCCGATCGTTTCCTGGAAACAATTATAGGGCGAATAGTCGAGCTCGTCTAATTAACGGATCTCCAGTCCCTGCCGGATCAGGCTGTTCAGCACTTCGCTCAGGCTGT
>CALNCF010000307.1 GCA_937875035.1 uncultured Sphingobacteriaceae bacterium
GAAATTCAGGGAGATGGGAATATTTCCCTTTGCCTCCGCAGATATAGATTCCCATCTCCCTGAATTTCGGGTTCACCACTTTTTAGAGGTGTACCCTCTCCACGAAACTCATGTACTTTGCAGAAAGTTATTACATCAACTGTGTGAAGGTACCAGAGTGATCTGGCTGTTCACTAAGTTTTGTAATGCGTCCTACTCTTGTTGGAATAACTCTAACTATTCACAAGATTCACGGGGCTTTACTCAGGCGAGTTCTACCAGCGCCATTGCTGTATGCTGCCTGTTATTGAGAAGGTACGATACTCCTTCTATTTCCTGGGCAAAGCAGATCCTGAGCAGGAACAGGTCGGTACCCGTTAACAAGGCGGGAGGCGGGGGTTGCAGGCGGAATTCCTGTGCCGGGGCTTTTTGTGCGAGGTATATTTCTTCTGAACGCTGCATTTCATATTGGTTTTCTGAAAAACTGATCCTGGCCCAGGCGGCCTGTATCACCGTATGCGTAGCGCCGTAAGCCTCGGCCGCGCAAGACCATGGGTGCAGCGGCATTCAAATCGAAGCCTTTGAGCATATCTCTGCCTGGGGGTGTAAGCAGGGCTTCGGCTATATTTCTTTTTCCGCGGGGATTCCGGTGATCGTACGTTTTGACCAGTAGCAGCTGTTTCAACAAGCGGCTTGCGAGTTTATTGTCGGCCAGGGAATGCCCCAGGGGGCACAGCGCTTCTCTCAGCAATTTTCCAGCTTTCGCTGCGGCGGCAAACTCTGCGCCTGCTTCGCGGGTGCGTGCAAAGGCGGGATCTGTTGCTACGCGGGCTTTATTGAGGCTGCTTTTTGCGCGGGCGAGGTATCCATCGGCGGTTTTATAGAATGTGATGTCGCCTATGGTTCCTGTGAGTTTAATAACACTTTCCTGTCGTGCCATATTATTATGCATTGGGGTGTGACCATTATCCTGCCGTGGTGAAGCAAAAAGAACGCCTTTAGGGGAGAAGCGGATGGATGGGCTGTAGGGGGCATGGTGAAAGGGGGACTTTCCTGTATGTATGACCAGAATTATAGACAATTTATGCTTTATCCATGGAGTAAGTATGGAGTATATATGGAGTATTTACAGGACAGTCTTGTCTATACGTATACCGGAGGCCGGCCATAACAGCGGCTGAATTTACACTCAGGCGCTTCCAAAAAAGGCTTCCTTATGGAAGCCTTTTTTATGGAGAGCTGTACAATGATCTTTATTCTGTAACGATGGCTCATAAAGCCTTGCTACTTCGGGGCACCGGAATGTTTACACCTTCCCCAGTGAAGTGCCTGCTCAAACATTCAAAACAAAAAAGGCGCCCGGAAAAGACGCCTTTTTTGCTGATTACCGGGACTTTATCCCTGTCCGGCTTATCTTTTTTTGTCCTGATCGGAAGATGCAGCCGAGGAATCCCGCTCATTTCCTGTAGCAGAGCTTCCTTTTGTCCGGCCCTGTGTCTGTGATCCGGACTGGTCTTCCCGTTTTATCTTCAAACGGTTCTCAACATTCTGAACACCTGAAATAGATTCTGCCAGGTCTTCGGCATGGCGCTTGGCCATCCGGCTCTCTACGGTTCCGCTCAGAACTACTTCGCTGTTCTGCACGCTGATCTCGATGTCTGACGCATCAATGTGACGGTCGTCGCTCAGGCGGTCGCTTACTTCTTCCTGTATGCGCGCATCGGAACGCTGGTAGCCCTTCGGACCTTTGCCGCGGTAATCTGATGATCTTCCGCTATAGCTGTCGTTATCATTCATGCTACTGCCGGAATAGCCACGGCCGGTGTTGCCCATCTCACTCTGGCCACGACCGCCCCCGTAGCCCTGGTACCGGTCATTTCCATAGAAGTTCTCTCTTTGCGACCATGAGCCGGAACCGTAATTTCCCCGGCCACTGTCGCCGGAATACGAATCCCAGGCAGCGTTTCCGCTGTTCCTGTAGCTTCCGCCTGTGCTTTCATCCCTGTCGTTATCGTGATACATGCCGGAGCTGCGGTAGCTTCCGAAGCGCTCCTGCCTGTTGCCTGTATGGGATTCCCGGGAACGCGGATAACCCCACTGATCATTGTCTGCCCGGTGAGGCTCGTCGCGATAGCCTCTTTCGGAGCGATCGCGGTATTCATCGCGGGTGTAGCGGCCTTCCTGCGCACGCTCATCCGACCAGTCGTTCCAGGTATAATCATCGGAATAGCCACGAGGATCTCCGCGCCAGTCGTCCTGTCTGCGGTTTGCTCCGTATGCATCCCTGTATGATCCTTCAAATGCTGATGAACCCCTGCGATCTTCCGCTCCGCGATAGCCCCGGTTCTGGTTATCGCGATTCTGCCATGAGCGTTGCTCATCCTGCCGGTTTTGATTTCTGCTTGCCATAATCTTTTTGTTTTAATAAGTAAATGGATCTGTTAATTCACGCTTATGGAACGCAAAAAACCATACCCTTGCGCAAAGCCCGTTCAAACTAAAACGCCGGATTATTTTGTAGACTTTTTTCCCTCTGTCATGTGGAGCATAAAGGCCATAACTACAGAATCTCAGATCGTATCGAAGTGCAGTAAATACCACTTAAAGTCTTATCACACCTACGTTTATTTTCCGGCAGGCCAACCGTACAATCGCAGGATCATTAATGACCTGCCTTCCTGTGATGAAGCGGCTTCCCTGGCATTATTATTTCCAGACCCGAAGCGATGACAGGAAACAGGCGCGGGCATCGCTTTAAAGGAGAGCCCACCCCGGGTAAAACAGCACATGGTAAAAAGCAGCATAAAAAAAGAGCGCAAACATTCCTTCCTGTACAGGAACAGCCTGAGCATCGTGGTGCTCTTGCTCATGCTGCTTTCTTTACTGGGCCAGTTCTTTACCGGCTGGCAGGATAAGAATGAAGAACGCAGGGAGCATCAAAAGCCGGAATTATCGATCAGCGAGTACGCGATGAGCGGGCACTTTATACAGGCTACCTTCGAGAACTGGGAAAGCGAGTTCCTGCAAATGACGCTTTATGTGCTGCTCACTATTTCTTTGCGCCAGCAGGGCTCTTCGGAGTCAAAAAAATTAGACGAACAGGAGGAAGTAGACCGGGAGCCACAGGTACATGCGAAGGCTCCCTGGCCTGTTAAGCGCGGGGGTATCTGGCTGAAGCTTTATCAACATTCTTTATCTATGGCATTTGCGATCCTGTTTCTCTTTTCTTTTACGATCCACTTTTACGGAAGCTGGAAGAACAACAATGAAGTCAGGATGGATGAGAACCTGCCTGTTCAATCATTTTCAGAGCACTTCAGCAATCCTACCTTCTGGTTCGAATCGTTCCAGAACTGGCAAAGCGAATTCTTAGCTGTATTATCGATCGTGCTCTTATCCATCTGGCTGCGCGAGAAAGGCTCTCCTGAGTCTAAGCCCGTCGACGCCCCGCATGACGAAACGGGGAATTAAGAGCCGTTCTTTCACCCTGAGATAATGAGGATCGTGACCCTGTATCTCCCCTTAGCCTGCCTCGTTTTTATGGTGATCACCACAAACCTTTCACCGGGAACTGAAATTACGTACCTTGATGCGTGCTTCGCAGGGAGCTCTTATTTTTATCATTATTAAATACAGATCATGTCGAACATCGGGATCATTATTGAAGAACGCGCCGCGAACATCGGCAACTTTATGGTCGGACGGCTTCTGCCTTTCCGGGAGAAGCGGGCAGTCGGGCCATTCGTATTTATCGATCATATGGGGCCGGCTTTCCTAAAGGAAGATGAGAACATGGATGTGCCTCCGCATCCGCATATCGGACTCTCTACGCTTACCTTTCTTTTCGAGGGAAATATCATACATAAGGACAGCCTCGGAACCGATATGGAAATCACCCCGGGAGCCGTGAACTGGATGACCGCCGGGAAGGGAATCGTACATTCGGAACGTACGCCTGCTTACCTGCGCAACCAGGAGAAAACACTGCACGGATTGCAGATCTGGGTAGCCCTGCCGAAAGAGCTGGAGCAGATGGAGCCCGGATTCGTGCATGTGGAAGCCAAAGACATTCCATCCTGGGAAGAAGAGCACCTTTCCTTCAAGCTGATCGCCGGTGAAGCCTTCGGGCATCGCTCGCCCGTACCGGTGTTCAGCCCGCTGTACCTGCTCGAGATACGCGCCCGGCAGCGCAGCACGGTAAACATCGGCTCGGAGCTGTTCGGAGAAAGCGGGCTGTATATTCTTGAAGGAAACGTGTACAGCGAGGGCAACCGTTTTGAGCCTAAGCAATTGCTGGTGGCTAAGGACAGCAGCCTCTGCTCCTTCGAGATGGATGCAGATACGACCGTCTATATTTTCGGGGGCACACCCTTCCCCGAAGAGCGCTATATCTACTGGAACTTTGTTTCTTCGGACCGGGAACGCATCGAGCAGGCGAAGCAGGACTGGGAAGCACAGCGCTTTGAAAA
>CALNCF010000308.1 GCA_937875035.1 uncultured Sphingobacteriaceae bacterium
AGGCTGCCGCTTCTAAAGGTCATTTTATCTTTGTAAAATCCGAGTATAAGCAGCTTAAGATAGACCTTGGGGAGGTGCTGTATTTTGAAGGGCTGAAGGATTATGTGAAGATCTGGATCAGCGGGCAGCCCAAACCTGTGCTGACCCTGATGAGCCTGAAGACCCTGGAAGAGGAACTGCCCCGGGAACAGTTCATGCGGGTGCACCGATCCTTCATTGTTTCCCTGGATAAGATCGAAGCCATCGACCGCGGGCAGATACTGATCAACAAAGAATATATC
Source organism: uncultured Sphingobacteriaceae bacterium (assembly GCA_937875035.1). Taxonomy (GTDB): domain Bacteria; phylum Bacteroidota; class Bacteroidia; order Sphingobacteriales; family Sphingobacteriaceae; genus CALNCF01. The sequence goes on from CALNCF010000308.1 coordinate 282, forward strand.
ACCGTGGCCGAGCAATATAAAGAACGCTTCCAGGCATACATCTCCAACCGGTCCATTCATTAGACCGTGTGCTTCCGGCGATCATTTAGCCTTGTTCTTCGGCAGACTTAAGGCAAACATCTATTTCATTCCTGAAGACCCGTACCCTGCTCTATCTTTAACGAAAGATATCCGTCTTCTTCACATGAAAAACACATCATACCTTTTCCTCGCCCTTACACTGCTGGCCTTCGTACAAGCCTGTGCAACGAAGCAGTACGACCATACCAGCTGGAATACCGCAGCGGCAGACAGCACCGCAGTACCCAGACAGCATGTTCCCCTGAAAATGTACGACCGCAACAGCAAGCTGAACTATGATATTGCCAACGACCGGGAGAACCTGTACGTGTATATTAAAACTGCTGACCCGCTCACGCAGACACGCATCAGCAGGGCCGGAATGCAGCTCGCCATTGATCCGCAGGGAAAGAAGCTGTTCCCGGTGAGCATCGACTACCCGCTGGCCCATGTCCGGGAGCTGCCGGTTTCCCGCGAAGAGATGCGACCTGCACGGGACCCGGGCAGCCGCGCAGAACGCCGGAAGCAAGCCATGCTATCGCAAACACAGATGATCCTTTCCGGCTTCCGGGAAGCGAACGGCCCCCAGGCATTGGAAACCCCTGACGGCATCCGCGTTTCAATAGACTGGAGCCCTGATGGCATGATGTACTACGAAGCAAGAATCCCTTTTAAAACATTTTATAAAGAACAGATCAGCGCGTCGGATACGCTCAAACCTTTTAACTTTAGGATCACACTGAACGCATTGCCATCGATGGGTGGCGAGGGGTTTGCAGGAGGTCCGCCGCCCGGGGGCGGAGGCTTTCCGGGCGGTGGTGGTCCGGGAGGCCCTCCTCCCGGCGGCGGACAACCGGGCGGAAGCATGGGCGGAATGAACAGCAGCCTCTTCGTGGAAAGTAATATTTCTTTCCGGATGAAACTTTCACACCCATAAGTCGTCAAAGCCAGGTACAACTATTTTATTTACGCAGCTATGATGAAGATCAACAACATATTTACACCGGTATTCCTGTATTTCTTATGCTGGGGAAGCGCCGCTTTCGCACAGTCGTCGGTACAGGGCAGAGTGAACGATGGAAGCAGGCAATGGCTGCCGGGTGTAAGCGTGATCTTACTGAATGCCGGCGATTCATCGCAGGTTAAAGGAACTACAACAGATGCAGAAGGCTCTTTCCTCATAACCAACATACCACAGGGACGCTATCTCCTGAAAGCGACCTTTATTGGTTATGAAAACTATTTCAGCAGTGTGGATCTTAAGGGGGAAACATTCCTGGCGGGTACGATCACCCTCCGGGAAAAGAGCAAGCAGCTTGCCGAAGTGGTAGTGAAAGAGCTGATGCCTGTTGCATCGCAAAAGGGAGATACGACCGAATACAACGCGGGCGCCTTTAAGGTAAACAAGGACGCTAATGCCGAAGACCTGGTCAGCAAGATGCCCGGCGTGACGATGCAGGACGGCAAAGCCTATGCCCAGGGTGAGGAGATCAAAAAGGTGCTTGTCGACGGAAAAGAGTTCTTCGGGGACGATGCCAGCATCGCCCTGAAAAATCTTCCCGCCGAGATCATCGAGAAAGTGCAGGTATTCGACAAGAAAAGCGACCAGGCCTTGCTCACGGGCTTTGAGGACGGCAATACCAGCAAAACCATCAACATTGTTACCAAGCCCCAGTTCAGGAATGGCGTTTTCGGGAAAGTATATGCAGGATATGGGACCTCCGACCGCTACCTCGCGGGAGGGAATATCAATTTCTTCCAGGGAGCGCGCCGCATCTCCGTGATCGGGCTTTCGAACAATGTAAACCAGCAGAACTTTTCTTCGCAGGACCTGCTGGGCGTATCCTCGGGAAGCTCCGGCGGACAGCGTGCCGGCTTCGGTGGCATGGGAAGGCCAGGCGGAGGAGGTCCTCCGGGCGGTGGACCAAGAGGCGGCGGTGGCAGCGCTTCCAATTTCCTGGTGGGACAGAACAACGGGATCAACACGAATAATTCCATCGGCTTCAACTACATCGATACCTGGGGAAAGAAATGGAAGGTGAACGGAAGCTATTTCTTCAACAATACATCGAACAATACCATATCGGACATTAACCGGGAATATTTCCTGAGCGACAGCACCAGCCAGTTCTACCGGGAGAGCAGCCGTTCGAACAGCTCGAACTATAATCACCGGATGAACCTGCGCATGGAGTACACCATCGATTCGATGAACTCGCTCATTATAACCCCTGCGCTGAGCATACAGAAGAACCGCACGGAAAAGCTGCTGAGCGGCGCAACCATCTCGAACGAGGATACGCTGCTAAACCGTACGGGCAACAATACACTGAACAATAACACCGGCTATAATTTTTCTAATTCGTTCCTGTACCGTCACCGTTTCAGTAAGGAAGGAAGAACGATCTCGGCAAACCTGAGCACCTCCGTATCCGACCGCGACGGCTCCGGAAGCCTGGAGTCGGATACCTATACCGCGGCCGGCGATTCCAGCTATGTGACCAGCCAGCAAAGCAGGAACGCGACCAATACCTATAACCTGTCATCAAACATCAACTATACGGAACCGATCGGGAAGAAGGCGCAGCTCATGCTGAACTATGCACCCTCCTATTCGGAAAATCTTGCCGACAGGCAAACCCGGAACCCTGACCCGGGAACACAGGAATATTCGAACCTGGATTCTGCTCTTTCAAACCGTTACCGTAATACCAGCACGACACAGCGTGGTGGTACGGCCCTGCGTTACCGCGGAACAAGGCTGAGCCTTTCCGCATCGCTCGATTACCAGTCGGTGTCATTGGATGGCAGACAATCGTTCCCTCGTTCCCTGATCACCCGACACACCTTTAACAACTGGATGCCGGGCGCGAATATGGAATTCCGCTTCACCAAGAAAACGAATATCCGTTTCAACTATAACACCAGCACCAGCCTGCCTTCCATCACACAATTACAGGATGTGATCGACAACAGCAATGCGCTGCAGCTGAGCGCGGGTAATCCCGACCTGCAACAGCAATACAGTCACAGCCTGGGGGCTCACTTCGGAACCGTAAGCCCTTCGGGCACCAAGACATTTTTCGTATTTGTGAACGGGAGCCTTTCTGAAGATTACATCAGCAATTCCAGCTTCACCGCCACACGGGATACCGTGCTCGACAACGGCATTATTCTTTCGCAGGGCGGACAGCTTACCCGGCCGGTGAACCTGGAGGGCTATCGCAACCTGCGTTCCTTCCTGGTATTCGGATTTCCCTTCGCGAAGATCAGGAGCAATATCAATGTGAACGGCGGGCTTACCTATACCCGGCTTCCCGGGCTGATCAACAACATCAGCAATTTTTCGAACAGCTATACCATGAACAGCGGATTGATGCTGAGCAGCAATATCAGCCAGAACATCGACTTCAGGGTTTCCTATAATTCCAGCTATAACATCGTGAGCAACAGCATCCAGACCAGCTCGAACCAGGATTACTATTCGGGTGTGGCTTCGGCAAGGATCAACCTCGTGCCGGCCAAACATTTTGTGCTGAACAGTGACGCGAGCTATACGCATTACGTAGGACTGAACAGCGCTTACAACCCGAAGATCCTGTTATGGAATGCGGGGGTAGGCTATAAGTTTATGAAGAATGAATCGGCGGAAATCCGCCTGTCGGTTTATGACCTGCTTAACCAGAACCAGAGCCTGGCCAGGAATGTGACCAATACATATATCGAAGATACCCAGACACAGATCCTGAAGCAGTATTTCATGCTGACCTTCACCTATAACCTGAGAGATTTCAGATCATAAATAACACACTTTAACCTGCTAAACTTATTTTATGAACAGAAGAGACATTTTAAAGACCGCAGGGATGGCCGGGATCGTATCCCTCTTTCCTTTCGGCAGATCGCGCGCAAGCAAGGCAGCGATCAACAGATTACAAAAAGAACTATGGCTGGAGAACGGAGCCTGTGTGCTGATCCCGCAGGAAACCGCGGGGCCATATCCTTTCGACCTGAGCAGCAATGCAGACATGTTCCGGCAGGATATTACCGAAGGCAACGCCGGAACACCGCTGAACCTGACTCTGACCGTAGTGAACATTAACAATAACTGCAGCCCTGTACAAAATGCGCGGGTAGACATCTGGCACTGCGACAAGGACGGGTATTATTCAGCCTATAATAACCAGCCCGGTTACTTAGGAACACGCAACAATGTAGGCAAGACCTTCTTCAGAGGCATACAGCTTACGGATAACAACGGGCAGGTAACCTTTAAAACGATCTACCCGGGATGGTACACCGGCAGGGTAACTCACATTCATATGCAGGTATTCCTGAACTCGCTGCTGAGCGCCACTTCTCAGATGGCTTTTCCCGACGCCCTCAATACCAGTGTATATACGACTTCGCTTTACTCAGCGCACGGGCAGAACCAGATCAAGAACGCAACAGACAACGTGTTCTCCGACAGCTCAAACACCCAATACGAAATGCTGGATATTACCGATGACGGCTCCGGGGGATATAATGCCTCCCTAACCATCGGGATCGCAGTACCACTTACCGGGGTGATCAACCTGGAACCGGAAACAGGCGGGCAGTTCAGGCTTGAGCAAAATTATCCGAACCCTTTCGGTGAGTATACCACGATCCCCTTTACCCTCACCAATCCTTCGCATGTGCTGATGGAATTATACGATATGCAAGGTCGCAAAGTATTGCAGCTTGCCGATAGCCGTATGGATGCAGGTAAGCAGGAGATCAGGATGGATAAACGAGGGAATGCCGCATCGCTCTCCGGGCGCAGCTATATTTACCAGCTGACGGTTACGAATGAGAACGGCACTTTCCGCCAATGCAAGGTCCTTGCTATGCAATAGCTTTATAAGGGTTTGAAAACAATAAGGTTCTTCAGGTACAATGCTGAAGAACCTTTCTTTTCAGGGATCATCTCTTAAAGAACGCGGCGCCGAGAATGAGGCTGCCTACCAGCAATACCAGGAAAATAAAGAAGATGATCTTAGCAACTGCTGCCGCCCCGGCAGCAATGTCTGTGAATCCGAATATCGCGGCGATAACAGCGATAACGAAGAAGATGGCTGTCCATTTTAACATAACTTTCATTTTTTGGTTTCTGTAAGGATGCCTGCAAACATGGTTCCATGCCCGGCAGCACCCTGTATTGCCCGGGCAGCGCTTTTCCCGGGAAAAAAAACCACAAAGCGGGCACAAAAAGACCATCCGGGCCCTTGCTGCAGGAAGCCGTTTCCACATCCTGATATTTTTAATATCTTGGCTCATCTTCATTTTAACCCGATATGCATACCTGTCTTAACTGCGGAAACACCTACGAAAAGAACTTTTGTAACGAATGCGGACAAAAGGCGGTCAGGAGATTCAGCATCAAAGGTGTGCTCCACGACCTCCCGCACTCGGTCTTCCATGTAGACAAGGGTATAATGAAGAATGTTAAAAGCATTCTCCATCCGCAGGAATCAGTCTTCGGATATATACACGGAAAAAGGGTATCCTTTTTTAACCCGGTGCTGTTCTTCCTCCTTACGCTGGGGTTCATTATGCTCGCTGAGCACTTCATGGGCAAAGAGCTGGAATATATAATGAACCTGGAAGCCTGGGACGGTAAGATGTATGATGTAGGCGCCATACTGAGCACGAATTTCAAGTATATGCTGCTCTTCGCGGCCTTCCTGTTTGCCCTGCCCTCCTATTTTCTTTATAAAAAATCGTCGGGGTTCAATTATGCCGAACAGGTGGTTTCGTATATCTTCATCATGGGCTATATGAACGTGGCCTACCTGCTCTTCCTGCCTTTTCCTTTTATGGGCAACTACCCTTTCAACTATGCGACCCCGGCGGCTCTGCTCCTGTTCACCGGGCTGGTCTTCCGCCAGAAGAATATCCTGCTGAGCCTTATTAAACCTGTGATCATTATCGGGATAGGCTTCGGGCTGTTCATTGCTTTCAATGTGTGCATGGGCTTCCTGGTGATCCTTATCCAACAGCTCTCGCACTGACCCTGAGAATTATATAAGTCTTTCGCTGAATCGTATAAAACGAATGGACGAATGGCTCCGGATATTTGTATCATTCAAAAAACAAATCCGATCATGAAAACACTTCAATTTAAAACCAATATCAAATGCGATGGCTGCCTAGCCAAGGTAAGTCCTTTCCTCAACGGGCTGGAAGATATCCGGAAATGGGAGGTAAACATCCTGACCCCTGAAAAGATACTGACCGTAGAAACGGCATCGCTGAGCGCAGGAGAGATCCAGGCCGTGGTGCGCGAAGCAGGATTTACCGCGGAGGAGATCAAATAAATGGGAAAGCGGCGTTTTGCCGCTTCTTTTATACCGGAATGATCTAAAAAAGAAAAATTCAATTCTTTCCTTATCTTTGGTCGAACATGATGAAAAGATCAATCTTATCTTCCTTATTGATTTTTGCCTATGCGCTCATTTTAGCTCATAGCATCATTCCGCATCACCATCATGAAGCGGAGCATCATCATTTTGACCAGGCCCATCATACCGAAGACCATACCGGCAGCGAAAGCAGCCTGAGCCACAGCCTTTCGTTATGGGCGCATGGCAACAATACCAGTGAAACGATCATTCATTCGTACGGCGCCGAACGTTTCGTAAAAGCATTCTGCGCGAAGAAATTCCTCCAGCCCGCGTCCTTCGAATATTTCGCGGCCGGTCATTTCCTCGAGCAGCCTTATGCACCGCCTGCAACTAATCTCTACTACCCGCCGGCACTCGCGCCCGGCACTTCCCTGAGGGGTCCTCCATCTTCCTGCTAAGCCTGTAAAAGGCCGTTCTTCCCTGAAGAACACCCGGGGCATTCCTGCCCACGGACATCTTTTTCAGCATTCCATTTTCAGTTCACGAACATCATTTTAAATGAAGATGCTTACCAGGTTACTCACTACACTGGTCGGCCTGTGCTGCACGGCTCATTTGCATGCGCAACAGGTATATACGGAACAGCAGATCACTGATCTTGCGCTGAAGAACAGCGCGTTGATCTATGCGGACGAATTGCAGACCAGGCAACAGAAACAATTACAGAAAACAGGCTATAACCTTGCCGACCCGATCGTGTTCATGGAACAGAACCGGGGAACGATCCAGTCGTTCGAAGTAGAACAGGTCATCAGCTTTCCGACCGTATATGTGCAGCAGCACCGTTTACAGAAGCAGCAGACCCTGCTCTCGGGAATGCAAAAGGATATCACCGTAAATGAGGTAAGGCGGATGGCCAGGAACCTCTATACCCAACTGCAATACCAGCAGGCTTTTTATGAGCTGCTCCTCATACAGGACAGCCTGTATAAGGCTATCAGCGTTTCGGCGCAGCGGCAGTTCGATGCCGGGCAGATCGACTACCTCGCCAAAACATTTGCCGAAGCGCAGTACGGGGAGATCTATATGCAGCGACTGCAGGCAGCGCAGGATTTATCGGCCCTGCGCAAACAGCTGCAGATCTATACCGGGCTGATCTACCAAGGCCCCTCGTTGGTCAGCCAAGCGGCCCGAGCCATCAAGGCAATGCCGCGCTGAAACCCGAAACAGCGCCTCAAAGGCGCTTGTTTCGCATCACCAGCGGAAGAATCACGCTCGC
>CALNCF010000309.1 GCA_937875035.1 uncultured Sphingobacteriaceae bacterium
TTTAAGCGAGGTCATCTCCATGCGAAGCTCTGTTTTCTTCTCCTTGGTAGCGGTGAATAGTTGCTCAGCCTGTTCTTTCTTATGGCGTACCAGGCGCAGCTGCTCTTCCAGCTCGCTGATGAGTCCGCGCGATTTATAATATTCCTGCTCGGCTTCCTGCGTGGCCTTCTCCATCCGCTCTTTCTGGTCGTACATGCCGATCAGCTCATCGTCGTTGGTATCAGAGTTCGATACGATCTCGCGGATGCCGCTTTGCGCTGCTTCAAATTCAGCCGTATTGATATGGATACGCTCGTTGAGGGTCTTGAGATTATTGTTCTTATACTCCGCCTCTTTCTCGATCGTGTTTACCTTATTCTGCTGCTGGTGAAATTCGATGTTCTTCTGGTTGTAGCGTGCCGATTTCTCACTCAGGCTTTCGTTCAGCTCGCTGAAACGGTCCTGGATCTCCATCACGTTCTCACTCAGCGATTCCTTTTGCAGGTTTGCCTTCTCCAGCTCCGGAACCATGGCTTCCAGGTTCAGGTTATATTCCTCGATCTTACGTTCAATATCTTCCCGGCGCACGCTGCTGTTGCTGATAAAGGTATTATACTGGTCCTGGCGGGTCTTATAGGAAATGAGCTCGGTGTTTACCTTGTTGATCTCATCGCGCAGCGCGGCCAGCTCCTGCTGGCGGGTGCTTTGCTTCAATTGTTGTAACCTGCTCTGTAATTTATCGAGCTGCTCGTTGTATTTGTCGAGGTTCGTGTGGATCTCCCTGATCTCTTTCTCCAGCACTTCCAGGTTTTTTGCCCGGCCGATCCGTTTTCCTTCGAACAGGCCTACCGATCCGCCGGAAAGAGATACCCTTGTTTTATTGAACTTCCCGCTCTTGGCCAATACAACGGTATCGCCTTCGAGCGTCCTGCTGATCTGGTTATCTTCATCCGCGTCGATCACAAATACATTACCCAGTAAATAATGAGCCAGGCGCTGGTATTTGTAATCCACGTTGATCACTTCCAGGGCAGGAGTCAGGTTGGTATCTGTCGTGCCGGACCCTTCGGCCTGGATATTCTTCAGCGCTTCGAGCACAAAGAAGTTTGCTTTCCCTTTTGCCGATTTTCCGAGGAGCTGTATACCTGCTGTAGCTTCCTGGTAGGTTTCCACCACGTAATAGTTCAGGTAGCTTTCCAGGTAATTCTCGATCGCGATGCGGTAATCTTCCTGGCAGAACAGGATGTCGGAAAGGAGTGGAGCGTTCTTCGACCACTCGTTGTTCTTTTTCAGGAATTTAATGGATTCAGGGAAGCCTTCCAGGCTTTCCACCAGGCTCTTGGTCAGGTTGAACTCATTCTGCTTTGCATCGATCTTCCGGTGTTCCTGCGCGGAAACCTTTTTCAGCTCTTCGATCGAAGCCTCGGCATTTTCAATATCCTGCTTGAGCTGCTCCTCAAAGCCGGTGAGCTCTTCCAGCGCTTTGTGCTTAACCGCGCTTTGCGATTCGAGCTTTTCTATCTCCTGGTCGAACTCGTAAAGCTCTTCCTTACGCAGGTTGGTTTCTGTTGTATTCCTGGCGATCTCCTGTTCAAGACCCTCTTTCTGGATCCTGACGATCTCGATCTCTTTTTCGTTCTTGTAAATGATATTCTGGTTTTCCTGCAAGGCTTGCTGAGCCTGGTCGAGCCCAGCTTTGCAGGCCTGGTGATCGGAGCGGAGCTTGTCCACCTCCTCTTTCAGGTAGCCCAGGTCATTTTCGATCTGGCTGAACATCTCCGCTTCGATCTTGCGGGAATTATTCAGCCTGCTCAGGTCTTCTTCAATATTTTCTACAGAACGACGATCGATCTCCAGATCGGCGCTCAGCCGGCGTTCCTTTTCCTGTAAGAAATTCAGGCGTTCATTCTTGATCTTCTTTTCGTTCTCATACTGGCGGATCTTGCTCACATATTCGTTCGTTTCCTTTTGCTGGAAAGAAAGATTTTTCTCCTTGTTCAGGTTCTCCAGCTTCTCTTCCTGGATCTTCGCTTCGAACTGGTCGATATCTGTATTATAGCGCGAACGCTCATCGTTATGCGACTCTTCCTGCTGGTCGAGCTTCTCCATCGACTCCTTCAGACCCTGTATACGGAAGGATGCGAGCTGAGTGCTCAGCTCCTTGTACTGTTCTTTCAGCTTGTAATAGCGTTCCGTCTTTTTCGCCTGGCTTTCCAGTGTTTTCAGGTTCTTCTCGATCTCGAAAAGCACATCCTCCACGCGGCTCAGGTCGGCATCGGTGTCTTTCAGCTTATTCAGGGTTTGTTTCTTCCTGATCTTGTATTTAGATACGCCCGCAGCTTCTTCAAACAGGGCTCTTCTCGAGTTTTCTTTGTTATTCAGGATCTCTTCGATCATCTTCAGCTCGATGATCGAGTAGGAGTCTGGGCCGATACCCGTATCGAGGAACAGGTCGGTAATGTCCTTCAGTCGGCACTGCACATCATTCAGGCGGTATTCGCTTTCTCCCGAACGGTACAGCTTACGTGTAATCGTAACAGTGGTATATTCAGTGGGAAGAATGTTTTTGGTATTGTCGAAAGTAAGGGATACTTCGGCAAGATTGGAAGGCTTGCGGGTACGTGTTCCGTTGAAGATGATGTTCTCCATCTTCTCCGAACGAAGCATCTTGGTGCTTTGCTCGCCCAGTACCCAGCGGATCGAATCCACCACGTTTGATTTTCCGCATCCGTTCGGACCCACAATAGCCGTTACACCCTCATCAAAGTTGATCGTGATCTTGTCGCCAAAACTTTTAAAGCCCTTTATTTCTAATGATTTTAATCTCACCTGCCTGTATTAATTAGAAGTTTATACCAAATTTAAATATCTTTACAAATACCGTTAAGAACAAGTTTTTTTATTCACATTTCCGCTTATGAATGTTGAAAATATTCTCTACCTCGTACTGGGTATAATTATCTTTATTGCAAAGACTTACAATGATTACAGGAAGCAGGAAGAGGAGAAGAAAAAGGCAGAGCAACGGAGAAGGGCGGAAGCAGGCTCTCCCGGATCGTCGGAAACGGCTCCTGCAAAGCCTGTCACCACATTCGAAGAGGTGCTGAACGAATGGCTCGATATTCCCAGGACGGCCCCTGTACCGGAGCCGTCGGCCGAAGACCTAAAACCTGCACAATTGCCACGGGAAGGAAGCACGAACCGCGAACCTGTTTACACTCATCAGCCGGTCGAAACCGTATATCCTTCACGTGAGCCATCACGATCCGGCTACCAGTCTGAGATGCCTGAAGAGGTTTTGAAAGTCAGGTCCTTACGGGCGCTTCACCGTCCTGCTCCGAAGCCGGAAGAGGAGGAAGAAAGACAGGTAACGTTCGATCTGCGAGAGGCGATGATCCAGCAGGCTATCCTGAATCGGCCCGATTATTGATACTTCCCCGAAAAATATTATTATGAAAAAATTGATTTTTTTTATGGTGTGCGCATTTTTTGGTGCGCTCACTTCCAGTGCGCAGTATAATAGTTCGGGAAATCATCTTTCCTGGACTCCCGACAGCCTGGTCGCTCATAGCGCCGGCGCCTTTGTCGATTCCGGTTCCTTTTATCGTGTAAGGACCAATTTAAAGATCTCAAGAACAGATACCTTAAAGATATTTTCAGACAAGCCGATCCTTGTGGATTCAGGTGTTCATATCGAGATCTTCGGTGTGCTATTCCTGGACGGAGGTGCTAATAAAGTACTGATCTCTGCCTACGATTCTACCAAGAATTTCCGGGGCTTTTCATTCGACAGCACCAGCGCATCTTATATTAAGAATGCGATTATCCAGTTTGGCGGAGGGGTCCGTATCCTTGACTGTGATATGCTGATCGAAAACTCGGTGATCCGTAAGCACAGCCGTGCCAATGCTACGGCAGCGATCAACCTGTTCCGCGCGAACCCGATCATCCGCAACAACCAGATCCTCGAGAACCGCGGAAGCGCGATCGCAGGGGGAGCGAATATCGCGAACGCGCCACAGATCATCGGTAATTATATCTATGGCAATAATACACAGAACGACAACCGTCCACAGGTCAGCATTGGCGCTACGGGAACAAAGACCCTGATCATCAGGAACAATTCGATCATCGGCAACCGTTCATTAACCATGGCCGGAGGAGTTTCGGTCTTTCCTTTAGGTGTGGCGAAATCCATTGTAGATAGCAACCTCATTACTGATAACCGTTATGGTATGACCATGATCGGTTCGAATAACACCGCGGTAATTTCCAATAATACCATCAGGAATAATAATTCACAGGGTGACCCTAACCTTGGAGGAAGCGGTCTGAATTTCCAGGGAGATACGACGAATATCGGTATGGTTTCGAATAACATCATCTCCGGGAACCTTTGGGGAGTAACGATCCAGACCAACGCCCGCCCGAATTTAGGTGAAACAGGTGTAAATGCCGGGAAGAATCATTTTTCAAACAACTCCAACGGAGGGATCGTATACGCCTTATTCAACAATACACCGCAGCCTATTAAAGCGCAGAACAACCGCTGGGAGAATTTTACCACAGCAGCAGGCGTAGAATCTGTGATCACACATAAAGCAGATAACCCGGCTTATGGCGAGGTAGATTATGATCCTTTTGATGCTAACCGTTTTGCCTATGTTTCCCCGGGAACAGGCAAGCGTTTAACGCTGGATTCGATCGTTAATGATACCAGTGGTGCAGTGATCGACAGCGGCAGCTTTTATCGTGTGGCTTTCAACATCACCATTTCCGCAACAGATACCCTGGAGATTCTGAAGTCGGGAACCGTGAAGCTGGATTCAGCCGTACTGGTTTCTGTAGACGGGGGTGTACTGACCATCGACCCGAGAGATTCCCTGCTTATTCCAAGCGTGGTATACTTTACAAGCAGTGTACCGGGTAAGAATTATAAAGGCTTTACTATTGACGGATCGCACGGTACGGTGATCCGTAACGCGTCCATTGAAAATGGTGGCGGGATCCGCCTGCTCGATTCAGACATCCTGATCGAAAAATCGGCGATCCGTAACAACGACAGGGGTAATGCTACTGCCGCGATCAACCTGTTCCGCTCGAACCCGATCATCCGGGAGAATACCATCGAAACCAATATGGGCAGTGCCATTGCAGGCGGAGCGAACATCGCGAACGCGCCTCAGATCATCAATAACTATATCTACAGCAATAATATGCAGAATGATAACCGTCCGCAGATCAGCATCGGCGCGACCGGCACCAAGACACTGGTGATCAAAGGAAACCTGATCCTGGGTAACCGTATGCAGACGATGGTAGGCGGTGTTTCGATATTCCCGCTGGGACAGGCTCAGTCTATTGTAGATAGCAATGTGATCGCGGATAACCGTTATGGATTGACCATGATCGGCTCGAACAATAAAGCGCTGATCTCCAATAACACGAACAAAAACAACAATTCGCAGATCGACCCGATGCTGGGCGGCAGCGGACTGAACTTCCAGGGTGATACCACCAATGTGGCCATTGTAACAGGTAACAAGATCAGCGGTAACTTGTGGGGAGTGACCATCCAGACCAATGCGCGTCCGAACCTGGGCGAAGTAGGTGGTAATGCTGGTGAAAATACTTTCTCGAACAATGGAAACGGTGGAGATACCATTGCCATCTTCAATAATACCCCGCAACATATCAAAGCACAGAATAACCGCTGGGAGGATTTCACCACGCTTGCACAGGTAGAAGAGGTGATTGTTCACCAGGTAGACGACCAT
>CALNCF010000310.1 GCA_937875035.1 uncultured Sphingobacteriaceae bacterium
GAAGAACGGCCAGGAGATCCCGGCAGACAAGCTGGAGAATTACCTGGGTGCCAAGGCGCATGTGGTGATGATCGGTGTTACGGAGAAAGATTATCTCCATGTGCACCCGGAAGTAAAGCAAGGCCGGCTCCACCTGCAGACCAGCTTTGAGAACGCGGGCGTATACCGGGCCTGGCTGCAATTCCAGGACAATGGCGCCGTGCATACCGCCGACTTCGTGATCGTGGTAAAGCAAGGAAATGAACAAAAGGCCGCAAGCACACATCAACATTAATTGAGAAAGCCATGTTAGACCGACTCATTAAATTTTCGCTCCATAACCGGCTATTCGTGGTGGCCTTCGCCGCGCTGGTGATGGTATACGGAGCGTTCACCCTGATCAGGCTCCCCGTAGATGTGCTGCCCGACCTGAACCGGCCACGGGTAACCGTGTTCCTCGAAGCGAACGGGATGGCGCCGGAAGAAATAGAAACACAAGTTGTACTACCGGTAGAAACCTCGCTGAACGGAGCGCCCGGCGTAGAGGTGGTACGCAGCAGCTCGGCGATCGGCATCGGGATGGTGTTCGTAGAGTTCGACTGGAACACGGACATTTACCGCGCCCGTCAGCTGGTGGCCGAAAAGCTTCAGACCGTGCAATTACCCGAAGGCATTACCCCGGTCATGGGACCGATCAGCTCTGTGATGGGGCAGATCATGATGATCGGCGTTACTTCCGGTTCGGCAAGCCCTTCTGAGCTACGTACCCTGGCCGACTTCACCATACGCCGCAGGCTGATGAGCATACAGGGCGTATCGCAGGTCATCTCCATCGGGGGTGAGCGCAGGCAATACCAGGTATTGGTTTCCAGCGCGAAGCTGAAACAGTTCAACCTCACCATCGATGATATAGACCAGGCTCTCCGGCTGACTAACCAGAATACCACCGGTGGCTTTTTCGACCAGTACGGATCGGAAGTGCTGATCCGCAATATCGGCAGGGCGTATTCGCTGGAAGACCTTGCGCACACCGTGGTATCGAACAAGGATGGATTACCGGTACTGCTTTCGCAGGTAGCCGAAGTGAAAACCGGGGGCGCTATCAAACGCGGCGACGCAAGCGTGAACGCCCGCCCTGCGGTGATCCTCACCGTGGAAAAGCAACCGGGAGCGAACACCATCGAGCTCACCGATGTGATTGAAAAGGCGCTGTTCGAATTACAGTCGACCCTGCCCGAGGATGTAAAGCTGAACCCTCATATTTTTCAGCAGAAGAGCTTTATCGTCAATTCCATTTCGAATGTAGAGGAAGCGCTGCGCGACGGGTTTATCCTGGTGATCATCGTGCTCTTTCTTTTCCTGCTGAATTTCCGCACGACGCTCATCACCCTGACCGCCATACCCCTGTCGCTGGTGATCACCGCGATCGTGTTCCAGCTCTTCGACATCTCCATTAATACCCTGACCCTGGGTGGTCTCGCCATTGCCATCGGCGAGCTGGTAGACGATGCCATTGTCGATGTGGAGAATGTATTCCGGCGACTGAACGAAAACAAATTACGGGAACAGCCGAGACCGGTATTGCGTGTGGTGTATGAAGCCAGCTCGGAAATACGGAACTCGATCGTGTACGCCACCATTATCGTGGTGCTGGTCTTCATCCCCCTGTTTTATATGCAGGGTATAGAAGGAAAGATCTTCGCGCCCTTAGGCATCGCATACATCACCTCGATCATTGCTTCGCTCCTGGTGTCGCTCACCCTCACTCCTGCCCTGTGCAGCTATTTACTGGGCGGACAGAAGAAGCATACGAAGGAAGGAAAAGACAGTGTGCTGGTGCGATGGCTGAAAAAGAACGATACCCGTTTCCTGCAATACGGACTGAAGAACCCGAAGCCAGTGATCGGAACCGCCGTGCTGCTGGTGGTCGCATCGCTAAGCATGATCCCTTTCTTCGGAACCGAATTCCTTCCTCCTTTCAATGAAGGATCCTTCACCATCAATCTTTCGGCCCCGGCGGGTACCTCGCTTGAAGAGAGCAACAAGATCGGCACGATGGCAGAGAAACTGATGATGAAGGTGCCCGAAGTAGCCTATGTAAGCAGGCGCACCGGGCGGGCCGAGCTGGATGAGCACGTAGAGCCGGTATCTAATTCGGAGATCGAAGTAGAGTTGAAAAAAGATATCGGCC
>CALNCF010000311.1 GCA_937875035.1 uncultured Sphingobacteriaceae bacterium
GGAAGCACGAACCCTGCGACCATCTGGCCTGATTACAATAAGCTGGAGATTCCTTTCTCCATTTTACAGATCGCGAAGCAGCACCGCAACAGCGAAGGCTACCTGCCTTCCAAGCGTTACCGTTATTCGGATGGAAAGAACACCATCTGGGTGCAGGGTAGCCCTGACCTGAGCAATGTGCGCGCGATCGTGATCGGGGTACGTAACCCCAGTCAGACCGTGGAAACCCCGGGCGACGACGGTATGGCGAAATGTGTACAGGTTTGGGTGAATGAGCTCCGTCTTACAGACTTCGATGAAGAAGGCGGATGGGCTGCGACCGGAAGGATCAACGCACAGCTGGCCGACTTCGCCAACGTGACCTTATCGGGAAGCCGGAGCACGTATGGCTTTGGCTCGATCGAGAAAAAGGTAAGCGAACGTAGTCGTACCGACGACCGCCAGTATGACGTATCTTCTACCGTAGAACTGGGCAAGTTCCTGCCGGAAAAGACCGGCCTGCGGGTACCGATGTATGTGGCTTATTCGGAAGCGGTGAGCACCCCTCAGTATGCGCCGAACAATCCCGACATCCTGCTGGCGAATGTACTGAATGAATTATCGGCGCGTGAGCGTGATTCACTGAAACGCATCACCGAAAGCTATACCAAACGGAAGAGCATCAACTTCACCAACGTGAAGAAAGAACGGACGGATACCAAGAAGAAGCCTAAGGTGTACGATGTCGAAAACCTGAGCGCGACCTATGCCTTTACCGAGGAATACCGCCGCAGCTATAACACAGAATATTTCATCAGCAAGACCTATAAAGGAGCGATCGGCTACAGCTTTGCCAGCCAGGCACAGAACATCAAGCCTTTCGATAAAGCCATCACGAACAAGAACCTGAGGCTGATCAAGGATTTTAATTTTAATACGCGGCCGAATGCCTTCGACTTCCGGATGGATGTGGACCGTACCTTCGGGGAGAACAAGGTGAGGGATATCAATAATTCAAACCTCATTATCGCGCCGACCTATAACAAGGATTTCCGGATCACGAGGGTATACGGGATGAAGTATGATATTACGCGCTCCCTGAAGCTCGACTTCACGGCGAACAACCTGGCCGTGGTAGATGAGCCGTACGGGCGGATCGACAATGAGCAGAAGCGCGACTCGGTGCTGGATAACCTGTATAAGCTGGGCCGGACCACCGATTATTATCATAACCTGAACATCAGCTACTCGGTGCCGATCAACAAATTGCCATACATGGACTGGACCACGCTGAATACGACCTATACCGCGAGGTATGACTGGAAAGGCGCGCCGCCAGCGAATGAAAACTTTGCGAATACCATTTCCAATTCGCGCAGCATACAGGTTTCCCCGCAGCTGAACATGGTGACGCTTTACGGAAGATCGAAATACCTGAAGAACCTGAGCAACCAGAAGAGCTTCGGAAATTCATCACGGAATAACCCGCTGGAAAAGCTGAAAAAGGTGACGCCGGAACAGGCGAAGAAAGACAGCATCGAGCGTGAGTTGAATAAGATGGACTTTAAGAAGTTCATGGCGCGTACGCTGATCAGTCTGAAGACCGTGAACGTAACCTATAAGCAGACCGAAGGAACCCTGCTCCCGGGTTATACCCGCCGCACCGATATCCTGGGCTCCGACCTGGGCGAAATGTCGCCGGGCTTCGGATTCATCTTCGGAAGCCAGAAAGACATCCGTTACCGTGCGGCATCGCAGGGCTGGATCACTACATACGATTCGATCACCAACCGGTATGTAACCTCCGAGCGTACCGATGTGAACATCCGCGCTACCTTCGAGCCTTTGCCGGATATGCGGATCGACCTGAGCGGGAACCGTTCGATCTCCCGTAACTACCAGGAGTTCTTCAGATATAGTCCTGCAGACGGGCGCTTCGTGAACCTGAGCCCGACAGAAACCGGTACATTCAGCATTAGCTATAACACCTGGAACACGGCCTTTGAAAAGATGACGGACGACGGGAAGTCGAAATTCTTCACAGAATTCGAGAATAACCGGATCATTATATCCCAGCGTTTAGCTGCGGAGAACAACGCTTCGGTAGGAGTGGATTCGACAGGCTTTAACGATGGTTACGGAAGGTACTCGCAAGAGGTGCTGATCCCGGCGTTCCTGGCGGCCTACTCCGGTAAGAACGCAGCGAATATTAGCACCAACCCGTTCCCGAAAATCCCGAAGCCTAACTGGAGAGTAAGCTATTCGGGCTTGTCGCGGATCGAATTCGTGAAGCAATACTTCAATAATTTCGTGGTGAACCACGGGTACACATCTACTTATTCGGTGAACAGCTTTAACAAGCCGACCACCACGCTCGAACGGTATGCGGCAAACAACAACTTTGTGCCGACGTACGAGATCCAGGCCGTATCGATCAGCGAGCAGTTCTCGCCATTGATCGGTTTCGACATGACCATGAAGAACGATATCACGGTGACCATGGATTACAAGCAGGGCCGGAACCTTGGCCTCAGCTTCGCCAACACACGTCTTGAACAGCTCAACACCCGCGAGTATACCATCGGGATAGGATATGTAACCAATAACCTGAAGCTTCCGTTCACGTTCGGAAACGGGCAGACCGTACTGAAGAACGACCTGAACTTTAAGCTGGATTTCAGCATCCGTTATAACAGGGGGGTGGTGCACTTTATGGATGTGAACCGGACCGAGATCATCAACGGTTCGAGGGTGATCGCTATCAAGCCTTCGATCGATTATGTGATCAACCAGCGCTTCCAGGCACGTATCTTCTACGACCGCCTGGTGACCAAGCCATTTATCTCCCAGACCTTCCCGACAGCGATCACCAGCCTGGGCTTTAGTTTAAGATTGAATATCGGGGCTTAGGATTTAGAATAAAAAACTAACTTTGACGAAAATATAAATCAACCCTTATCATGAATTTTCCAGCAGAATTAAAGTACACTAAGGATCACGAATGGATCCGTGTTGAAGGTAATGAGGCAACGATCGGTATCACCGACTTTGCACAGCGCGAACTTGGCGATATCGTGTATGTAGATATCGATAAGGTTGGGCAGACTGTAGCGAAGGAAGCTGTATTCGGTACGGTAGAAGCGGTAAAAACGGTTTCCGACCTGTATATGCCGATAAACGGTGAGGTATTGGAAATAAACCCGAAGCTGGATGGCAACCCGGAGCTGGTGAACTCTGACCCGTATGGTGATGGCTGGATGATCCGTGTCAGCATAAGCAATCCTTCGGAAGTTGACGGGCTGCTTTCTGCGGATGCATACAAAGCAATTGTTGGCGCATAATCTTGTTCCTCAGATATAATTCACCGGCATTACTGTGGATTGCCCTGGTTACATACCTGAGCAATAAAGAGCCTTCGGGTTTACCCGTGGTTCCCTTCCTGCAGTTTGAAGGTGCTGATAAGCTGGTGCACTTTGTCTTCTATTTCGTGCTGACAGTTCTGCTGTGCTACGGATGGAAGAAACAGGGTGCATCACTTTTTTTATCCCGCTATGCCCTGCCTGCGGCAGCCCTGTTCTCGATTGCCTGGGGCGGACTGATGGAATTGCTGCAGCTGACGGTCTTTACCTACCGTGCGGCCGAATGGGCCGATATGGCGGCGAATACCCTCGGGGCTTTGCTCGGCTGGCTGCTGTTTCGTATATTCGTTTTCCGATTTTTGCATTCCTATGAAAACAAGTCTTAAATACATCCTGTTCGTATCTGCTTTCCTGCTGATGGTATCTTCTTTTTCTTCCTGCAAATCGAGATGCAACTGCCCGACATTCGGTAAGGCTTCCGGCAGCCAGGAAGTACTGGTGATGAACAAATAAGCCGTTCTTCAGTAGCGGTTCGCACACATTTCTCCCGGCCATTATTCTCCCCGGTCACGGCTTTGTCAAACTAACATCTGATTTTGGAATTAATCTAAATAAGGCATAACTTGCGGCCTTATGAAGCAGAAGAACTTATCACAGGTAGAAACCGGCGGCAGCGCTATCATCGATTCGTTTACCGATGAGGAGATGTCACTGCGCCTGCTGGAGATGGGTTGTCTGCCCGGCGAGCTTGTAGAGATCAGTCATGTGGCTCCCCTGGGAGACCCCATTGCCATTACGGTTTCCGGGTATAAGCTCAGCCTGCGTAAGAAGGAAGCTGCGACCATTTTGGTGAAATAATTAGCCTTGAACGAACAGATCAACGTTGCCCTCATCGGGAACCCGAACACCGGAAAATCATCTATTTTCAATTTACTGACGGGCTTGAACCAGAAGGTTGGAAACTTTCCCGGCGTTACTGTCGACAAAAAGACCGGCATCGCGCCACTCTCCGCGGAAGACCGCGCGCTCATCATCGATCTTCCCGGGACCTACAGCCTTTACCCTCGTTCCAAGGATGAAACCATTGCGATCGAGATTCTCAGTAAGCCCGACAATAAATACTATCCCGATATATTAGTGGTGGTGGCAGATGCTTCCAACCTTAAACGAAATCTCCTGCTGTTCACCCAGGTTGCTGATTTGCACATACCCGTAGTGCTGGCGCTGAACATGATGGATACGGCCGCCCGTGCAGGCGTGAGCATTGATGCTGCGCTGCTTTCTGAAAAATTAGGTATCCCGGTAGTACCGATGAACGCACGCGAAGGGCAGGGCGAAGAAGAACTGAAAAAAGCGATCCTGCAGCAGGCAGCCTTACGCAAGACCACGCAACCAAGCATCGATATTCATAGCATCGCTCCCGGTATTATTGATGAGATCCGCTCACATTTCGGGTTGGATAACGATTATGTCGCGTTCCAGCTGGCGCATCATTACGGGGAGCTGAATTTCCTTTCCGGCGAAGACAAGGCATTCATTGCGGAGCTGGGAACCCGGTACGAATTCAATTCGCAGAAGATCCAGGCAGGGGAGACCATTGCCCGGTATAATTATATCAACGACCTGTTATTCGATTGCGTAAAGAAAGACTACGCGCCTTCGGCGGAATCCTACAGCAACCGCATCGACCGGGTATTGACCCATAAGATCTTTGGCTTCGCGATCTTCTTCCTCATCCTGTTCCTCGTATTCCAGTCGATCTTTGCCTGGTCATCCTACCCGATGGAGCTGATCGAGCAGGGCTTTGGCTGGCTGGAAGACCAGCTCACGGCATTATTGCCGGCCGGGGTACTGACCGACTTACTGATAGGCGGGATACTCCCCGGATTGAACGGTGTGCTGATCTTCGTTCCGCAGATTGCTATCCTGTTCCTCTTTATCGCGATCCTCGACGATACCGGTTATATGGCACGGGTTACGTTCATGATGGATCGGGCCATGCGCAAGGTCGGCCTGAACGGTAAATCGGTAGTGCCCCTGATCAGCGGCATCGCCTGCGCGGTACCCGCGATCATGTCGGCACGGAACATCGAAAACTGGAAAGACCGGATGATCACCATTATGGTGACCCCGTTTATGAGCTGTTCGGCACGCTTGCCGGTGTATACCCTTCTGATCTCCCTGGTTGTTCCCGAGCATTATGTATGGGGTGTTTTCAGCCTACAGGGATTAATGCTGATGGGGATGTACCTGCTGGGTTTCTTTGC
>CALNCF010000312.1 GCA_937875035.1 uncultured Sphingobacteriaceae bacterium
TATTCCTTATCGGTCATTAATTTCAACATGGCAGCCTTTAACTGCTCCATACTTTTTGCCGGCACAATCACCCCATTTTTACCTTCTTCGATAATCTCGTTGCAACCATTAATATCCGATACAATACCCGGCAGCCCCATTGCTCCGGCCTGCATCACCACATTAGGAAAGCCTTCTCTGTAGCTGGGGAATGCCAAGGCATCTGAAATGGCAAAATACGGGCGAACATCGCGTTGAGAGCCGACCGCGATAATAGCAGGATCAGACTCGATCTTCTTCAGTGTTTCGGGCAACAATGGATCCAGGTCCGATTCTAAAGGCCCTACAAGAAGCAGCTTGCAATTGTATCGGTTTGTATCGATCTGTGAGAAGGCTTTTACCAACTCATTGATCCCTTTATCTCCAACCAGGCGGCCGACAAAAACAAAGACGAAATCACCAGGCTGGATATTCAGCTCCTGCCTTAACTCCATCCGTTGCTGCTCAGAGATCAGCTCCGGCTTAAAAAAATCGGTATCAATACCATTGGAAGATCCGTTAGCAAGAACCTTCAGCTTTTCTTTAGAGGTATAATTATTATCTAAGATAAAATTATACAGCCCATTTGAATTAGGATACACATTGGTCGCACAGGCGTAGGTTAGCTTCTCTACAAAATCCAGCACTTTTCTTTTTATCCCTGTAGCTTCCATCAGAGGCAGACCGGCTACGGTATGTAACCTGACAGGCACACCTGCCAGCTTCGCCCCCAACATGCCTATGATACCTGCTTTGGGAGTATGAGAATGAACGATCTCGGGCTTTTCTTTCCTGCACAGCCTGTATAATTGCCAAAGTGACTTCAGGTCTTTAACAGGAGAAATAACCCTGGTCATCTCTACTATTGCAACCCTGATCTGCTCTTCATCTTGTACCTCGGAAAGCTCATAGCTGTTGCTGGAAACACCCACAACCTCAAAGCCATTCCTTGCCATAAATTGGTGCTGCCCTTTCAACAGCGTTTTCAAAGACATGGGCACTGTTGTTATACGGAAAAGCTTAGGTTTCATTTATGTTTGAAAAATCTGTTTGACATATAAAAGGGACTCCCGATCTCTTTCGGTGTCAGGGCCTGCGGTACCTGCCATCAGCCGATCATTCGCCCGGCTATTTCATACGGAACATTCAGCGGCTCATCGTGCCAGTTGCCATCTCTGTCGAAATATCCTTTAGCTGCTAATAAGGCGTGATGCGAGAAGCCATAGCTTATTTCAATGATCATTCCCTTTCCGGTTTCAGCATTTACAACATAATCGTAGCCCATACACTGAAATCCCAAATCATCAGAGGTTTTAAAAGCTGAATCTATCACATCTTTAGTCACCTTGTCTTTATCGTAAAACAGGTCACCTCCTCCGGATGCCCTGAACTCTCCCTTCCGGATATTCCGGCCTATATATGACAGTTTATCTCCTACAACCACGATCTTCAGATCATACCCGTTATTGGGTATAAATTCCTGCAAATAGACATATCCCCTTTCCCTGTTGAATTTCTTCGCGTTAGCTAATGACCTTAAGAATTCGGGGATCCTTTTCGCGCGATTGATAAATGTTTTAATGTTTTTGGCGGACACAATATTCGAACTCGCTTTATACAGTAAGCTCGGAGCACTGTTCAAACCGGTGCTGAACATTTTTCCCGAATACGAAAGCAACTCAGCAGGAGATTTCACCAGCTTAACATTATGTGATCCTGAACCGTTCCTTAATTTGGCTACGACCGGGAATGAAAAGCTATTTTGTGCGATGGCAGTCTTTACAGACTCCAGATCATAATAGTAATATGATTTCGGTATAGGCGCATCAACACTTTCCAGCAAATATGTTTCGGCTAATTTATCATCGAAATGCCAGGCATCCTTGAAAGCTGGGAAAACTTTCTTGCCCCTATCTTCCAGGGTTAACAGCACGTTCCTGGCCATGAGCATATCCTTAAAAGAATAGTTACTGTAATGCCACAGGATAATATCGAATTCCAGCAGCTTCTTAATCACATTATTCAGATATGGATTAACGACCTGGTATGAAATATTATTCCTCTGGCAATATTCTTCCCATGGGATACTCCAGCTGGTGGAATGAAGCTTTTCGTTTTCGTCGAACAGTATGGCTATTTTCATGATTTCTTATTCAGTATAGTTTTGGAGATCTCGCTATGCGCTTCGCATCTCATAAGGTTTAACAACAACCTGTTGTGCTTAGACCGCAA
>CALNCF010000313.1 GCA_937875035.1 uncultured Sphingobacteriaceae bacterium
GTAAATGATATAGCGCTCATGCTCCTTCTCGTAACGGTGCATGATATCCGAATTGGAATTGTACACCGGCACATTCCGGATCACTTCAAAGGAGGTATTGTATTTTTTATTAAAGAGATCGGCAATGCTCTCGCTTACCGTATAGCAATGCTTTAAACGTGGTACGATCAGGCGCTCCAGCCATTCCCAGATCTTCTTGGTAAAGGGTCTGTCGATCACCTCGGGCACTTCCGTAAAGTATTCGTGCGCATCGTAAATACATGGCTTACCCTTGAGGCGCGACACGTAATAGCATGGCAAAAGGGTATCCAGGTCGATGGCGTTCACCATGTCGAAACGGTGGAACAACAGGTAAAAGAACAGCCGGATATTGTATTCCATATAGAAGAACTTACCATTGTTGAACAGGCAGTGAATGCGTTTCTGGTGGTAAGGCTTGGAAACAAGGGGGATGGAAAAGGTTCGGGAGCGTCCAACAAGGCTTACCTCATAGCCGGCATTCGCCAGGCTCGCGCAGATGCGGTGCATGCGCTGATCGTAGGTAAGATCATTGGTAACGGTAATAATTATTTTTTTCAAGATAAATGTGCTATTAATATATGCTATCGACTTATCTGCCCATAATAACTTCATTTTTGTCATTTAATTGCAGCAGGCCCTCATCAATATACAACTGGATGACTTCCAATACATTATACTCCGTCCAGTCTTTCAGTTCCGAGATAACGCGGGGCAAAGATACATTTTGATCCCGAACCAGGGCCAGCACAGCCTCATATATCTCCCGTTTTTCACTTTCCGACAGGGGTTTACGCTTGCGTTCCAGGCACACATCACAGGTCCCGCAGGGCTCTGTAGCCTTCTCGCCGAAGTAGCTCAGCAACAGCAGGCTGCGACACTCATCCTTTCCGGTGGCATAGCGCAGCATCGCCCGGATCTTGTCCGTTAAAGCCTTTTTGCGCTCCTGTACATATTTCGAATCGATGTGAAGATGTGAATCGGGCAGGCGTCCGCCGAGGAACTGCAATTGCGGCAGGTTCTTCATGGGCTCATAGGAAAGGATATTCTGCTGCTGGAGCTGCTGGAGCCAGGCTTTCACCTGCTTCACATCCGTGCCATAGCGGGTAGCCAGCTCCCGTTCGCTGATGCGGGCATACTGGTCGAACACCCCACCATAGGAACGCAGGATCAGCTTAATGAAGGGATCCATAGCTGCATTAGCCACCTGGTAAGCGTACAAGCCCGCCTGGTCTACGAGGAACATCAGCCGGGAAGGCATGAATACCTCTTCCGACAAGAGGATCAGCTCGTTCTTCTCCAGGAATTTTAAGGCCTGGATGGTCATGAGGGGCTTAAGGTTGAATTTCCGGCAGAAACTCACCAGGTCGAAGTCGATGTTCAGGAACTCCCCGGAACCATAGGCCAGGTTACAGAATTGTCCGAGGTGCTTGTACACCTGCCTGATCTCCTCTACCGAAGGAAAATCCTCCACATACCTGCGCTCCAGCTCCTGCGCGTCGTTCGGACCCAGGAGCAATACGGCATAGGATTTTTTCTCATCCCGCCCTGCCCTGCCTGCCTCCTGGTAATACGCCTCCGGACTCTCAGGCAGGTCCATATGCACCACCACCCGCACATCCGGCTTGTCGATACCCATACCAAAGGCATTGGTCGCAACCATCACCCGGGTATGGTTACGCATCCAGCTCTCCTGCCGTGCGGAACGCTGCTCGGCGGCCAGGCCCGCATGGTAAAAATCGGCGCTTACTCCCTGCTGCTTTAATAAAGCAGCCAGTTCCTGCGTATGCCGCCGGTTGCGTACATATACCACCGCCGGGCCGGGTACTTTCTTCAGTATCTTCAGCAAACGCCCCTCCTTATCATCTTCAGGCAATACGAGGTATGCCAGGTTCGGGCGGGCAAAGCTCTTTACAAACACGTGATGCTCCTTGAAGAGCATCTTCTCCTGGATATCTTCCCGTACCTGCAAGGTAGCCGTAGCCGTGAGCGCCAATACAGGCACACCCGGCAGGTCGGCGCGTACTTCGCCGATCTTGAGGTAAGGCGGACGGAAATCGTAGCCCCATTGCGATACACAGTGAGCCTCATCTACCGCCAGAAGGTTCACTTTCATCTTTTTGATGCGCTCGCGCACCAGCTCCGACTGCAAACGCTCAGGCGAGAGGTAGAGGAACTTATAGTCGCCATACACACAATTGTCGAGAGCAATATCGAGTTCCCGCATCCCCATGCCCGAGGTAATAGCCATTGCCTTGATTCCTTTCTGCTGCAGGCCCTGCACCTGGTCTTTCATCAGGGCGATCAGTGGAGAGATCACAATG
>CALNCF010000314.1 GCA_937875035.1 uncultured Sphingobacteriaceae bacterium
CTGTAAAAGATCGGATCCGGTGTGAGGTTGAGCTGCTTCAGGAAATAATCCACATCTCTCTTCGTAAAAATAAAACCTTTGTTGAAGGCATTGATGTAAAAGAGAATTTCCTCTTCCTTCCTGGCTTCGTTTTTAAGCTGCTGCTGCTCGTCGCGGTAGGCAAGGATAAAATGCTGCGGCAGGTTCACTCCGTAAATGGGGATGTCGAGCTTTTGCGCTACAACAGAATAGATAATAGCTAAAGAGATCTGGTTACCCCTGCGGGTTTCGAGCACTACGTTGATGTATGAGTTCTGCGGATCCTGGTAATTGGTGGTATTGCCTGTAAAACCGTGAATGTTATAGAACACATGGTTCAGGATCTTTACTTTTTCTACCGGGCTGGTATCGTAGCTAAGCTCGATCCAGGCATCCCGCTTGATCGTGTCGATCTGCTGAATGATCTTTTGCTCGTCGAGATCAGGGTACTGGTAACGTGATACGAGTATAAACCCGCTGAGCAGGTCGAAGGCTCCGGAAAGCGCCCAGGTCTGGAGGTCGTGCTTGAGCGACTGGAACTGGATCTTATGAATGAGATCTTCGATGCGTTGCTGAAGGATCACATCCAGCGACTGCTCCCAGAAGTTTTCGAGGGCAGGGATCACTTCGCTTCCGTAGCTTAGCAGTTTGTCCTCTACGTGACTGAAGATGTCTGCATCGGTATCGTCGAGCAGCTTGACCAGGGCTTCTATTTCTTTCGGATTGATCATCATCATTCGTAATTAAGCTAAATATAAAGTTTTTGTACCGGTAAATTACTGTGCAGGCAACATTTAAGGCCGGAACAGCGCATATCAAACCATCTTTTTTGTTTTCTTTGCAGGCGTTTACCGATCCTATGAACGCTATAAAGACAGTTTTCCGCTATTTGAGTTATTATTTCAGGTCGAATACCCTGCATGGAACCCATTCCCCGTTTGTATACAAGCTGCTGGAGGATGTTGTTTACGACCGGGCCCCGTACCCTGAATACGAAGGACCGGAAGAGGAGCGTAATCGCCTGCTGCACGACCAGCGTATGATCAGGATCACCGATTACGGGGCCGGAGCGGAGGTTAATCATGATAAAGAACGAAAAGTGGCTTCTATCGCGGCCCGGTCGCTCAAGTCCAAAAAGTATGCCCGTCTTTTATTCCGACTGGTTCGTCATTTCAAACCCCGCCATATGATCGAGCTGGGGACTTCCCTGGGAATTACTTCCTCATACCTTGCGAAGGCGCATCCGCAGGTTACACTGGTAACCATGGAAGGCTGTCCGAACACCCTTGCCGTCGCCACGGAATCTTTCGCGCGGCAGGGGCTGGAAAATATCCGGACCATCACCGGGAATTTTGATCATACCTTTCCGGAGCTGATCGATAAGATGGAAACGGCAGACTTCATCTTCTTCGACGGCAATCACCGTAAAGAGGCTACCCTCAATTATTTTTACAAAGCCTTGCCAAAAGTAAATGAGCGGACGCTCTTCGTGTTCGATGATATTTACTGGAGCGACGGCATGGCCGAAGCCTGGCAGGAGATCAAGGCAAACGCGCATGTGCGTGTAACGATCGACCTGTTCTTCATCGGTTTGGTCTTCTTTAAAAAAGATCAGGCGAAGGAAGATTTCGTGATCCGCTATTAGTAATGTGAGCAGGCTTTCGCGGGCAAAGCGCCTCTTTTCAACGCTTTCATATTTAATTTTGAAATTGTTGAGGCCATTCGGTACATTTCGTTACTTTTGGGCATTTAATTTTCAGAAATCATGTCTACACAAAAAGGACCTATTTCTCAGTTCATTGAGAAAAACTATTTACACTTCAACGCGGCTGCATTAATGGATGCGGCAAAAGGGTATGAAACACACTTGCTTGAAGGTGGTAAGATGATGGTAACACTTGCCGGTGCGATGAGCACGGCAGAGCTGGGAATTTCTTTCGCCGAAATGATCCGTCAGGGTAAGGTGGATATCATCTCCTGCACGGGCGCGAACCTCGAAGAAGACATTATGAACCTGGTAGCGCATTCGCACTACAAAAGGGTGCCTAACTACCGCGACCTGAGCCCTCAGGACGAATGGGCGCTCCTGGAAAAAGGATACAACCGCGTAACCGATACCTGTATTCCGGAAGAAGAAGCCTTCCGCCGGATCCAGAAACATATTTTCAAGCAATGGAAGAATGCGCAGGATAGCGGCGAACGCTATTTCCCGCATGAGTACATGTACAAGATGCTGCTTTCTAAGGAAATGGAACAATATTACGAGATCGATCCGAAGAACAGCTGGATGCTGGCTGCCGCGGAGCGCAACATCCCGATCATTGTACCGGGATGGGAAGACTCGACCATGGGTAATATCTTCGCTTCTTACTGCATCAAGGGTGAGCTGAACCCATCGACCATGAAATCTGGGATCGAATACATGATCTGGTTAAGTGACTGGTACAGAAACAATTCATCCGGGAAGGGAGTGGGCTTCTTCCAGATCGGCGGCGGTATTGCCGGCGATTTCCCGATCTGCGTGGTGCCGATGATGTACCAGGATCTCGAATGGCATGATGTTCCGTTCTGGAGCTACTTCTGCCAGATCTCCGATTCAACAACTTCTTACGGATCATACTCAGGAGCAGTGCCTAACGAAAAAATAACCTGGGGTAAGCTCGATATCAATACGCCAAAATTCATTGTAGAATCGGATGCAACCATCGTAGCGCCACTGATCTTTGCCTGGATACTGGGGCAGTAATCCGGGTAGCGAAAGAATCGCGCATTTGCCTGATCTTAAGGCCAGAAAATGTGCTATTTAGAATCGTTAAAAATAAGATTATTTGTCACCAATTTGTCACGGGAATTAAATAATATTCTATTTTTGCCACACTAAAAAGTGGATTTTAGGCGAATTAAGCCGAGAATTTTCTGATTTTTCAACATAAGATATTAATATTCAACACGTATGGGTGGTACATCCTCAATTGGCAGAAAAATTTCATTACGATTTACACTCTTCCTGTTTGCTTTGTCCATCAACCTCTCCTTTGTTAAGGCACAGGATGTAGCTGCTGGTGAAACCATTTTCAAACAGAATTGTACGGCATGTCACGCTGTGAACAGACAGGTGATTGGTCCGGCGTTAAAAGGTGTAGAAGACAGGTGGGCCGATAAAGCCTTGCTGAAGAAATTCATTCTAAATTCTCAATCGGTTATCAAGTCCGGTGACAAGCATTCGGTGGAATTGTTCAAGCAGTTCAACAATACCGTAATGCCTAACCACAGCTTCAACGATGAAGAGATGACGAACCTGTTAGCCTATATCAAGGCAGAAGGCGACAAGCCTGCAGGCGGTGCAGCTGCTACGGCAGGTGCTGGCGCCGCCGGAGCGGCATCGGGCTCATCGATCAACAATTACACCGTAAGTGGTCTGGTTGTATTGGTTGTTGTGCTGATCATCGTGATCATGGTGCTGAACCGGGTGATCTCTTCTCTCGAAAGATTGATCCGTATCAAAACCGGTGAGGAAGAAGAGGAAGTTGTTGAAGTGGTTAAGGAGAAAGTTTCTCCGTTCCGTTGGGTACTGCTGAATAAAAAGAAAGTGTTCTTTGCAGGCATCCTGTTATTTCTTTTAGGAAGCGTATGGGCATGGGATACCATGTGGAACATCGGTGTTCACCAGAACTACCAGCCGGTACAGCCTATTAAATTCTCTCACGAATTACACGCTGGTATCAACCAGATCAATTGTCAATATTGTCACTCAGGCGCATTCAAATCCAAGAATGCAAGCATTCCTTCGGCGAACGTATGTATGAACTGTCACTCTTATGTGCAGGCAACCGAGAAATACGACGGTGAGATCTCACCGGAGATCAAAAAGATCTATGCCGCATTGGATTATAATCCTGAAACACGTACATACGGCACCAACCAGAAGCCGATCGAATGGGTACGTATCCACAACCTTCCTGATTTTGCATACTTCAACCACTCACAGCACGTGAAGGTGGCTGGTGTGGAATGTCAGAAATGCCACGGACCGATCGAAACCATGAAAGAGGTTTACCAGTACTCGCCATTGACCATGGGCTGGTGTATCAACTGTCACAAAGAGACAGAAGTAAACAGCAAGGGTAATGCGTATTACGATAAGATCCTGGCTGCTCACGATGAGATCAAGCAGGGTAAGAAAGTAACAGCGGCAATGCTGGGTGGTCTGGAATGTGTGAAATGCCACTACTAATAATTAATTACAGAAACAACAAATAACATCGAGTATTGCAATCATATATATGATGGAAAATAACGAGAAAAAATATTGGAAAGGACTCGAGGAGCTGCATGAAACTCCAGAGTTTAATAAATTCAGACATAACGAATTTGCTGAGGAGCTTCCAATAGAAGATTTATTATCGGAATCAAACATTAAAACGCCTACTCCGCGTAGAGACTTCTTAAAAGTACTGGGCTTCGGAATGAGCGCTGTTGCGCTGGCTGCTTGTAATGAAGCGCCGGTAAGAAAAGCGATCCCATATTTAATTAAGCCGGAAGAGGTGACCCCGGGTGTGGCCAATTACTATACTTCCAGCTATGAAGGTGTAGGGGTGCTGGTAAAGACCCGCGAAGGCCGCCCTATTAAAATCGAAGGTAACCCGAACGACCCGGTGGGTATGGGTGGTACAGACGCTGCCGCGCAGGCATCGGTACTCGACCTGTACGACAAGTCGCGTTTAAAGAACCCTACGCTGAAAAACGCGGAGTCGACCTGGGACGCGGTTGATAACTATGTAAAGACACAATTAACAGAGATCGCAGCTAAAGGAGGAAACATCCGTATTGTAAGCAGTACGGTGATGAGCCCTTCGACCAAGGCGGTGATCGCTGATTTCGCGGCGAAATACCCGACTACGAAGCACATTACCTTTGATGCGTCATCTTATTCAGGTATTATCAACGCGAATAATAACAGCTTCGGTAAAGCGGTGATCCCTTCTTATCGTTTCGATAATGCGGATGTGATCGTAAGCTTTGACGCCGACTTCCTCGGAACCTGGATCTCTTCCTGCGAATATACCCGTCAGTATACTTCAAACAGGGATCACAAGAGCTTACAGGCTAAGAAAATGTCGCGTCACATTCAGTTCGAAACAGGCTTAAGCCTGACCGGTACGAATGCTGATACACGTTTTGTACACAAACCATCACAACAAGGGCTGGCAGTGCTGGCTTTATATAATGCCATTGCAGGTCTTGCCGGTGCCGCTAAAGCGGGTGCGGTAACAGTTCCTTTCGAAAAGATCATTAACGATACGGCGAAAGAGCTGTGGAATGCGAAAGGTAAAGCATTAGTGGTGTGTGGTTCGAATGACGTTTCTGTACAGGTA
>CALNCF010000315.1 GCA_937875035.1 uncultured Sphingobacteriaceae bacterium
GCCCCCGCGCACATACAGCCCTGCGTTTCCTTCGCTGCCCTTCTGCACGCCAGGCATCAGCTGGATCACTTTGAGCACATCCTTTTCACCCATAAAGGCAGGGATCTCCTTGATCTGCTCTACCGGGATATCGATCATGCTCATGCGCGAATTATCACTGCTGCGTTCGGCGCGCTCCGCGTTGATCCCCACTTCCGAAATTTCCGAAGCCGATTCCAGCTGGATGTCGAGATGAATGTCTTTATCAAGATAGACCTTGTAATATTGCTTGCGGTAGCCGACCAGCGAGATCACTACCTCGAAGCTGTCCTTAGGGAGGGTGATGGAATAGAATCCGTACGTGTTGGTCGTTGTGCCGTTCGAGATCTTAGGGATATAGATCGTGGCGCCGATCAATTGCTCGCGGCTGTTCTTTTCGTACACATAGCCGCTGATGGTGTGCCGGGTCTGCTGCGCGGATACCGTTCCTGCGCAAAGGCACAGGAAGCACCATAAGAAAAAGGGTAATTTCATAAAACGGGGTTCCTTTACGTTGGGTTGATGTTTAGGATCGTGGGTGAAGGTATTGGATTTCAGAAATCAAAGCAATGCCGTTATGCTCTTTTTAATATTAATAAGACAAAAGTTAGGAGAATGACCCTTATTCATTATTTTTAGCATATGATAAACGTATCTCGCACCCAAACGGAAGAGGACCTGCAAAAAGTATTCGGCATCCGGAGAAAAGTATTTGTGGAAGAGCAGCAGGTAGATGAAGCGGAGGAGTACGAGTTTGAGGATGAATCCGTTCATTTCCTGGCGCTTGCCGATGGCATTCCTGCCGGCGCGGCGCGATGGCGCAGAACGGATAAAGGCATCAAGCTCGAACGTTTTGCCGTGCTCCCGGAATATCGCGGCGCAGGGGTAGGGTCGGCACTGGTGAGCGCTGTCCTGGATGATATCCCGCAGGATGCGGAATTTGTATACCTTCACGCACAGTTGACCGCTGTTGGTTTATATAAAAAATTCGGGTTCAGGGAAGAAGGAGATATGTTCGAAGAAGCAAACATTAAGCATTATAAAATGGTATGGGAAAAATGAGGAATGCGCTCATTCTTTTTCTGTTACTGATCAGCGTTGGGGTATTCGCCCAGGAAACGGTGGTGCGCGGGCGGGTGACCGATATGGCGACAAACGAAGCCATTCCCTTTGCCAGCGTACGTATCAAGCATTCTACCTCCGGAACCAGCACCGATTTCGATGGTTATTACACCCTGAAAGTATCGGGCCCGGTCGATTCGGTCGTGGTATCCTATCTCGGCTATCTCAATAAGACCAAAGCCGTGAAGCCCGGTATCAACCAGGTGATCGATTTTCAACTCCAGTCGTCCACGGTGGGGATCCAGGAAGTCGTGGTGCTCGCGGGCGAGAACCCCGCGCTTCGCATCATCCGCCAGGCTATTCGTAACCGCGACCGCCACGACAAGAGCTCGCTCGATGCGTACCAGTACGAGAACTATACGAAGATCCAGATCGATGTAGATAACATTTCGGATAACCTGCGGCGCAAGAAGCTGCTCCGCCCGGTTACCGCGCTCTTCGACAGCCTCGACGCGCTGGCCGGGGAAGACGGCAAGGCGAACCTGCCCATGTTCTATTCCGAAAACATTTCCGATGTGTATTACATCCGCCGTCCTTTCGAACGGAAACGGGAAGACATCAAAGCCTCCAAGGTCACGGCTGTCGGTATCCAGGATGGGGTGCTCACTTCCCAGTTCACCGGGGCCAGCTTCGAACAATATAATTTTAACCAGAACAAGCTGCTGGTATTCAATAAGGAATTTCTTTCGCCCATTGCCGATGTCGCCATGCTCTTCTACGAGTATTACCTGCTCGACAGTGTGTACGTAGGCGATTACCGTTGCTACAAGATCAAGGTCAAGCCCCGCAACAACAAAGACCTCCTGTTCACCGGGAACATATGGATCACCGATTCGGCCTTTGCCCTGAAGCAGGTTAACCTCGAGATCCCCAAGACCGTCAACATCAACTTCCTCGAAAAGGTACAGGTGCAGCAAGAGCTTGAGCCCACCTCGGCGGGCGCCTGGATGCCTGTAAAGACCCGGGTGGTGGTCGACTTTGCCGATGTAAGCAAGAAGAGTGTAGGGATGATCGCGAAGATGTATTATTCCTGCCGTAACATCGTGGTGAACGAGCCCCGGGAGCATAAGTTCTACGAGCAGAAGCTGGTGCTCGCCAAGGATGCCCTTGTTAAAGACAGTGAATACTGGAACGAGAACCGCCACGAAAAGCTCAGCGCCACAGATATCAGCGTGTACAACATGATCGACACCATCCGGAATATGCCAAGGGTACGTACCTATGTCGACATCTTCTATACCCTCGTAACCGGCTACAAGACCGTAGGCAAATTCGACTTCGGGCCCTATATCACCCTGTACAGCTATAACAATATAGAAGGGCATAAGATCCGCCTGGGCGGACGAACGAATGTCAAGTTCAGCGATAAATGGATTCTGCGCGGATACCTCGCGTACGGCACCCGCGACGAACGTTTCAAATACAATGCCCAGGTAGAGCGCATCCTCTCCCGCGATAACTGGACGAAGGTCGGCATCCAGCGAAGAGAGGATATCGACCAGATCGGTGTGCAGTTTGATTTTGACGACAGCCCCGCGTTCGACAATGAGCAAAGCTCGCTGTACATGACCAGCTCGCAGATCAGCCGTTTCTCCCTGCTGAACAGGAAAACGGAGAACCGCATGTGGATCGAGAGCGAAGTGCGCAAGGGCTTTACCCAGCGTTTAACCTTACAGAATATCGCGTACAGGCATTTCTTTACGAACGTAGCCGATACTGTTCCCGGGCAGGGTAGCTTCCAGGAAGATTTTACAACTTCTGAAGTGGTGTTCGAATCGCGCATCGCGCCGAACGAATACCTGGTCATGACCGATAACCAGCGCCTGAGCCTGGGCACGGTCAAAGCGCCGATCATCACCATTCGATATACCCTGGGATTAAAGAATGTGCTGAACTCAGGCATGAATTACAGCAAGCTCGACATCAGCATTAGCCAGAAGCTGAAGATGGGATTCCTCGGTTATTCCCGTTATATCTTCAATGCCGGCAAGGTACTGACCACCGGGCCATATACACTGATGGAGATCCACCGTGGTAACCAGACCCCTTTCTTTGCCTATGCCACCTTCAACATGATGAATTACTTTGAGTTCATCAGCGATGAATACGTGTCACTGGATTATGTGCATCACTTCCAGGGGTTGTTCTTCAATCGTATTCCCCTGATCCGCGCCTTGAAATGGAGAGAGCTGGTCACCATGCGTGCTGTATACGGAACCCTGTCGGATAAGAACTCCAGTCCCGTGATCCGCAATACCTTCAGCACCCTCACGAACAAGCCCTATGTAGAAGCAGGCTTCGGTGTATCGAATATCCTGAAATTCGTGCGCGTGGATTTCATTTACCGGCTTACGTACACCGACCAGCAATACCGCGCGTATTACAAGCAACTGCAATTGAATAGCGGCACGGTGAAGCCCTACGATGTCAGCCGCTTCGGCGTAAAGCTGTCGCTGCAATTCTCCTTCTGATGACATTGGATTTTTTGCGAAGAGAGCTTTTCAAAATGAAAATACCTGGACTTGCTCCTTGTCCTTTTGGATCAAGCCAAAAGGGCCCAAAAGATCAAGGCTTGTAAAACGGTTTTTTCTTCTGAGGAAGAAAATTTTCCGCCCTGCTTTAATCGGCCTTACAGCAGCCGGTTTTCAGGGCGCGCTGGAGATCGTCCATTTTTGAGGAAGCTGCGCAGTGGAACAAGCAGATCGCCGAAAAAATAGATTTCCGGAAGACCTGAAAATTCTTCGAAGTAGAAAGGTTGATGTGCGGCCTTGATTTTTGCATACTTTTTATCAAGAAAAAGTATGAAGAGATGTTTGCCTTTACATTTCTCCAAATCAACGGGTAACCATTGTATCAAGACAAAAGCAGAAAAAATAGCAGATAAGAAGTGTTAGGTAAGGAACACCCTCGAGGCCAATTGCATGGCCTCAAAAAATCCCTGCATATTCACCGGGTGCGGAATGCCATGTTCCTCGAAATACGCCAGCACATTTTCAGTGGCGATATTCCCCGTCAGGTCGTCGCTCGCCATCGGGCAGCCTCCGTAACCCTTGATCGCCGTATCGAAGCGACGGCAGCCACTGTTCCAAGCCGCGTCGATCTTTTCCTTCCAGGCAGTGGGCGTGGAGTGCAGGTGAGCGCCGAATTCCACCTCAGGAAATAAGGGCGTAATGTTTTTAAACAGGTATTCAATGTTCTCCGGGTTGGATACACCGATCGTATCCGCAAAGGCCAGGATCCGGATACCCATGCCTGCAAGCTTGCGGGTCCATTTTTCCACCACCTCTACGCTCCATTCTTCCCCGTAAGGATTCCCGAAACCCATCGAGATGTACACCACCATTTCTTTTCCGTGCTGTATGCACAGCTGCTGGATCTCTTCCACGCGAACCAGGGCTTCGCTGATCGACGAATTGGTATTGCGTTGCTGGAAGGTTTCTGAAATGGAAAAGGGGAAGCCTAAGTACGTGATCTCTCCGAAATGACAGGCATCCTCCGCGCCGCGCTTATTGGCGATAATGGCCAATAGCTTGGAAGAGTCGGAGCTTAAATTCAGCTTCCCTAATACCTCCGCAGTATCACGTAGCTGAGGGATCGCCTTCGCCGAAACAAAGCTCCCGAAATCGATCGTATCAAAGCCGATATTCAGTAAGGAATTGATATAGGACGCTTTCAGTTCTGTAGGAATAAAGTCGTGTATTCCCTGCATCGCATCGCGCGGGCATTCGATCAGTTTCATCATGGTTGTTTCGGTTATACGTATTATAGTTTGGCATGAACGAGGTTGCGCTCCTCATCCATCACATCCTTGTTCTTACGGTAGGGGCGGATGATCAGGCGCGTACCGCGGTCATAGCTGAAATAGTTCCAGATCCAGTTGACCAGCACCACCAGCTTGTTCCGGAATCCAACCAGGAACAGCAGGTGCAGGAACATCCATACGAACCAGGCAAAGATGCCCTGGAACCGGATGAACGGAAGATCCACAACAGCCTTATTCCTGCCCACGGTAGCCATCGAGCCCAGGTCGAGGTAGCTGAAAGCCTTCAGCTCCCGGTTATTGATCAGGTTGATGATGTTCTTCGATAACAGCTTACCCTGCTGTATGGCCACCTGTGCCACACCCGGGTGACCGTTCGGTGTTTCTTCGGTGATCATGGCTGCCACATCGCCGATCGCGAATATATTCTCATAACCACTCACACGGTTATAGCTGTCTGTCTTGATCCGGTTGCCGCGTACCAGTACCTCCGGGTTAATACCCTCGATCACGGAACCCTTTACACCGGCGCTCCAGATGAGGTTCGTGGTTTCCAGTTTCCGCCCGCTTTTCAGCTCCACGGTAGTACCGTTATAAGAAACAACCAGGTCATTTGTGCGTACGTTCACGCCCATTTCCTTCAGGAAGCTTTCGGCCTGTTTGGAAGCCTGTGGCGACATCGAGCTCAGCAGGCGGGGAGCGCTCTCCACCAGGTTGATCTGCATCCTGCGCAGGTCCAGGTCGGGATAGTCGTTGGGCAGCACATGCGATTTCAGTTCCGCCAGTGCGCCGGCAGTTTCCACTCCTGTGGGTCCACCACCTACGATCACGAAGTTCATCAGCGCTTCCTGCTCATTGATGCTGTCGCGCAGCAAAGCCTCTTCAAAGCTTTGCAAAATGAGGCTTCGCAGGTTGAGGGCTTCGGGAATGCTCTTCATCGGCATGGAGTTCGATTCGATCTCTGTATTTCCGAAGAAATTGGTTGTGGAGCCCGTTGCGATCACCAGGTAATCGTATGGGATTTCCCCGATACTGGTCTCCAGGTATTTTTCGGTTGGGTGCACTTTCTCCACGTTCGCTACGCGGAAAACAAAATTCTTCTGGTGCTTGAATACCTTGCGGAGCGGGAATGCGATAGAATCGGGCTCCAGTCCGCCGGTAGCTACCTGGTATAAAAGAGGCTGGAAGGTATGGTAATTATGCTTATCGATCATAAGTACCTGTACTTCCTTGTTTTTCAGATTTTTGGCCAGCTGGATCCCTCCGAAGCCGCCTCCGACAATCACCACTCTCGGAAAATTAGTCTCTGGAATATCGATTGACATAGATAGTGTGTAAGTGTAGATGAATACTGTTTTTCAAACAACGCTAAACTAAGGATGTTTTGACAAATAACCGAATCCTGCCGTATATGTCATACCATACTTGCGTTTTGGCCGAAATCAGGAGTCAGAACATGC
>CALNCF010000316.1 GCA_937875035.1 uncultured Sphingobacteriaceae bacterium
GGGCCAAAGCCCAGACCGGTAGCATCAGGCCCGCAGCTGCGGTATAGTGTCATCCGGAAAATGTACTTGCCATCAGGCGTACACCTCCAGGTAATTTCACCCCCAAGAAAGTGGTTGGCGGTAGCCAGCTGTGAAACAGAAGAAAATGCAATCACAAGAAAAATGAAAATTGCATGGAAGAGTAACTTTTTCTTCATTAGTATCAATTTGATTAAGGACAATATCTTAATAAAAACAATTAATGTGCCACTAATTGACAGAATTCATAACCCTGGCGTAAAGCTGAATTCATATCGGGCCTTAGCTATCAATAATAGATAATTTCAGGCAAAACCGGGCACTATTTGTTGAAAAAAAATTGAAATTGTCTATATCTTGGGAATATTGCCTTATGATATCCAGCACAATATAATACGCACAAAGCCGCTTATCTCCGAACAAAAGAGATATAAAGCGCATGATACCGACCCTTACAGGAAATAAGCAGGAATACTTATAAAACATCCGGCCATATGCAGGCTTTGCAGGACATGGTGATACCGTAATCGCATTACCCAGGGTTTCATTTTTGTTAGCCCATTGGGCCTGGTAAGGATCATGGTTACGGGTTCCGTATAAAAATCAGGTCAGGCATTCGATACTCTTCCAGGGAAAGATCCGAACTAAACCGGGAGAAAATGAAAGCGCATTTGCCCGAAGGAATATTTATCTCAAAATGGTAACCGAGAAACTCAAAGTGGTAACCGAATTGGTAACCGCAACAGGGTGCGAGAAAGTGGCTTTAAAATGCAAAAACCCGCTTAAAGCGGGTTTTGCGTTATTACCAGTGTTTTTGTAGTCCAGACAGGATTCGAACCTGTGACCCACGGTTTAGAAAACCGTTGCTCTATCCAACTGAGCTACTGAACCATTTTAATGCCTGCAAAGAAACGATTTTTGTCGAAATGATACAAGAGATATTTTCAAAAAGCCCCGGTCAAAAGAAAAGCCCTGTATAAAAAATTACAGGGCTTTCATTATATGAAGAAACAGCTTTTATTAAATCAGTGTATTCCAGTGATGTGTATCCTCAATTGCCCCGGTACGAATGTCGGCCAGCTTCTTCTTTACGGTCAGCATAAAGCAGTCATCTCCCCATTTTGGCAAGCTGTAATCAACACCATTGATATAAATATCCTGGATCGGCGCTACCACAGCAGCAGTTCCGGCGCCAAATGCTTGTGTCAGTGTTCCGGCTTTTAACGCGGCTTCCAATTCAGCCACCGCTACCGAACGCTCTTCTACCTTCACTCCCATCTCCCTGGCCAGCGTCAGGATCGAATCACGGGTCACCCCATCCAGGATCGAATCTGAAATAGCCGGTGTCACCAATACATCATCGATCATAAACAATACATTCATTGTTCCTGATTCTTCAATGTATTCGTTGGTACGTGCGTCTGTCCAGAATACCTGGTCATAACCTTCTTTGCGTGCCAGGGCTGTCGGATAAAAAGATCCGCCGTAATTACCCCCGCATTTCGCATAGCCGGTTCCGCCTTTAGGCGCACGCACAAATCCTGTTTCCACCTTTACCCGCAGAGGCTGGTTATAATACGGTCCTACCGGACCGGAAAAAATAATGAATTTGTATTCTTCCGAAATCTTTACCCCGTAACGTTCTTCAGAAGCGAACATAAACGGGCGGATATATAAGGAAGCACCGTCGGCACCGGGAACCCAGTTCCGATCAGTCTCTACCAGCTTCTTTAACCCTTCATAAAAAATTTCTTCAGGAACAGGAGGCATGCACATACGTTCCAGGGAACGGTTGAAACGCTTCAGGTGCTTATCCATTCTGAATATAGAGATAGCCCCGTTTTTGGTACGAAAAGCTTTCATGCCTTCAAAAACGGTCTGACCATAATGCAATGCAAGCATTGCCGGACTCATACTCAAATTCTGAAAAGGAATAATTTTAGGAGTACCCCACTTACCATTGGCATAATCAGCAATAAGCATGTGATCTGCCAGGTACTTACCAAACTCGGGATTGTTCAAATCAACTTCGTTGTATTTGGGACTTCCGGTTTTGGTTACTTCGATTTCCATTTCCAATAACATAATAAATATACTTTAAAGATTTCCAATACGGATTTGCCCAAGTTAAGGCTTATTCCGCTATTCCCATTGCTTTTTGTCTGTAGATTTATCAACAGACAGGAACAAACAACTAAAAAACAAGAACTTACAGTTCAATTTCCATTTTGATATCGGAGCGCTTATAGACCCCGGTTTCCATCGGAACTTCCCTGAACCCGGTTTTGCGATACAGCTCAACAGCCGCGCTCAAACCGGTTTGCGTATACAGGATCACCCTGGTCGCACCCAGTACCGCGGCTTTGCTTAGAGCCGATCGGGTCAGCTGTTTTGCGATACCCTTTCTGCGGAAATTTTCATCCACCGCCATCTTGGTAAATTCAAACTCATTTTCAGTGATCTTTTTTAAACCAACGGCTCCTGCAATTTGTTTGCCGACACGGGCAAGCAGAATAGCCCCACCGGGATCGATGATGTGTTCTTCGGGCTTCGACAATACCTCGACATCGATGGGCTCCATGCTGAAATACAATTCGATCCAAGCCCTGTTCAGGCGCTCAAAGTCGGGCTGGTATTCAGATACGTAATCTATAATTTCCGTCTCATCGTTTCTCATAGCTCAGTTTTTTACTTTCTTTATTTACAATATATATTCCCCCCAGCGTGATCAGTGTGCCCAGGATCATGTGCATGGAAAAGCTTTCCTGCAGGATAAGCGCTCCGAGGATCACTGCCACCACGGGATTGATGTATGCGTAGATGGAAACCTGCGTGGTGCTTAAACGGGTAAGCACATATACATAGGCCGCGTAAGAGATGAGGGAACCGAAAACGACCAGGTAGCCCAGCGACCACCAGGCATCGGGATTCAGCGTAGCCAGATCTACCGAATTCCCGGTGAGATAGCTCAT
>CALNCF010000317.1 GCA_937875035.1 uncultured Sphingobacteriaceae bacterium
AGCTGCAGGGCATAGCCATCCTTGATATTCATGGCGCGGAGCTGCTCCCCTTCTGCATCAATGTACACGGTACCATCGGTAAGCACCCCGTCGAGATCGAATACAAAAGTGGTGATGTGATGAAGATCCTGTAAAAAGGCCATACCTGTGTTCCTGGATAAAGAAGTTTGAAGATACTAAAAGATCCCGGGAGATTCCTATTTCTGATTATCTCTCCATTCGTGCACCCATGCCGACTGGATCTGCTCCAGGTAGCCTTCGTTGCACTCCTCCTTTGTCCCTGTAAAATCAGGCAGGCTGAGCACCCACTCCATCAGGTCGGTAAAACGGATCCGGTATATCTTGGGCTCGTCGAAATCATCGCCGAACTTTTCGTACAGCCCGATCGCAATGTCTTCAATATCTTTCCATCCGTACGGGAGCGCAAATCTTTCGTCTTTCATGTTATTGGTTTATAGCATTTGAGTAAGTGAACCGGGGCTTAGTGGCCCATGAAACTGCTCTGGTCGGGCATCGTGATCTCGATGTCCCCATCGATCACCACGCACTGGCAGCCCAGGCGGGAGGTAATGCGCGGGTTAACCGCACGGTCGATGAAGTCTTCTTCCTTATCGGATATCTCCTGGATGTTATCCATTCCGTTATCCACGTAAATATGGCAGGTACTGCAACCGCAAACACCTCCGCAGTTATGCTGTAATTCGATCCCGTTCTCCATGCACACGTCCAATACTGATTCTCCTTCGGCGATCGGCAATTCTACAGCTTCCTTGCCATCTTCTTCAAATTTTATCCTGAGTTTATAAATATTCATGATCTTAACACACAATTGCAGGTCTAACAATTAAACCTGGATTCAGTTTAAATAAACATCGCAAAACTAACAAAAAATCTCTATGCCGCGGCCTATTCGCGCGACTTCATGATACTATCGGAGAGAAGCCTGTAGATGTGCTGTAAATGCGGCTGATCGGCGAGCACCTGCAGGTGATGCTGTATAAGATGGAGGTCTTTACGCGCAGCGGGACCCGTTTGCGCTTCGGCAGGTGAAAGGGTACTGATCTTGGCGGTCGTTTCACGGATCAGCGGCTTGAGGATATCGAAGGATAAACCCTTGTCTTCCAGGAACGCGGCCGACAGCGCATATAGATGATTACTGAAATTACCGGCAAACACAGCGGCCACATGCAGGATCATACGACGTTCGGAATCGGCTTCAAATACCTGGTCGCTGACCGATCCGGCCAGGGTTTGCAGGGCTTCGAGGGTGAAGGCATCCGAAGCCTCGATAAATACCGGGATCTCCCGGAAATTCAGCTCCCGGTTACGTGAAAAGGTTTGCAGGGGATAGAATACGCCGTGATGCTCGGAACAGGCCGACAGCTCGTTGAGCGACAGGCCTCCGGAGGTATGCACCACAATGCGCCCCGGCACGGAAAGGGCCGCGGCCACTTCCTTCACCGCGTCATCCTTTACCGAGATAATATAGACATCGGCATCGGGCGTGATCTGCCCGGGATCGGAGATGGCTTCGGCAGCAAGTTTCGAGGCCAGTGCCTGGGCATGCGCGGCCTGCGGACTGTATACCTGCAGGATGCGGTGCCCGGCAGCATGCATCTTGCCGATGCGGTATTC
>CALNCF010000318.1 GCA_937875035.1 uncultured Sphingobacteriaceae bacterium
CGGCTTGCCTACGAAACAATGGCTGAGCATGTACGCTGCATGCTGGAATTGCAAAAACGCGGCGCCATCACCTTTGATTATGGAAACAATTTAAGGGGACGCGCCAAGGAAGCAGGTGTGGAGAACGCATTCGATTTCCCGGGCTTTGTACCCGCCTATATCCGTCCGTTGTTCTGCGAAGGCAAGGGGCCCTTCCGTTGGGCTGCCCTTTCGGGCGATCCGCAGGATATCTATGAAACAGACAAGCTGATCCTGGAACTGTTCCCGGAGAATAAAGAGCTGGCCCGCTGGATCAGGATGGCACAGGAGCGCATCGCGTTCCAGGGCTTACCAGCCCGTATCTGCTGGCTGGGACAGGGTGAACGTGAGATTGCCGGCATGGCCTTCAATAAATTAGTAGCCGAAGGAAAGGTAAAGGCTCCGATCGTG
Organism: uncultured Sphingobacteriaceae bacterium; assembly: GCA_937875035.1. Lineage (GTDB taxonomy): Bacteria > Bacteroidota > Bacteroidia > Sphingobacteriales > Sphingobacteriaceae > CALNCF01. Next base: position 430 of record CALNCF010000318.1, read on the forward strand.
ATCGGCCGTGACCACCTCGACACAGGATCCGTGGCTTCGCCAAACCGCGAAACCGAAGCGATGCTCGACGGCTCGGATGCCATTGCCGACTGGCCGGTACTGAACGCGCTGATCAATACCGCGGGCGGAGCCAGCTGGGTATCCCTGCATCATGGCGGAGGAGTAGGCATCGGGTATTCGATCCATGCCGGGATGGTGATCGTGGCAGACGGAACCGAAGATGCCGGACGACGCATCCAAAGAGTACTGCACAACGACCCTGCGATGGGTGTGATCAGGCACATGGATGCCGGCTACGACATCGCAAAGGATACAGCACGCAAACATCGCCTGGATATTAATGAACGATTGAAATAAACAATACAGATGGCGGGAGGTAACACTTCCGCCATTTTTTTTAACCATGCCTATGAACACATCCGCAGAATACATCCGGGTAGCCACGAAAAACTTCCCGACCTACAAGACCCTTGCCAACAATGCCATGGCGCAGGTACGTGATGAAGACCTGCATTACCAGATCGATCCGGAAGCTAACTCGATCGCGCAGATCATACAGCACATGAGCGGCAATGCCATCTCCCGTTTTACCGATTTCTTTACCAGCGACGGGGAAAAGCCCGACCGTAACCGGGATGCGGAGTTTGAGGTCTACAATTATTCGAGGGCCCAGCTTGAAGAGATCTGGGAAAGAGGCTGGAAAGTTCTGTTCGACCTGTTAGATGGCATGAAGGATGAAGACCTGCAGCGCATCGTCAGGATCAGGGCAGAGGAGCATACCGTGATAGACGCCCTGAACAGGCAGGTGGCGCATTACGCGTATCATGTAGGGCAGATCGTGATCATCGCCAAGCACCTGTGCGGAAAGAACTGGAACACCCTTAGCATCGCGAAAGGAAAATCGCAGGAGTTCAACGATACAAAAATGAAATAGGCCGGATCAGCCGAAGTACTTTTGCACGAACGTATAAAGGTTGAATTCCTTCCCCTTCAATGCCTGGCGCAGGTCTTCGTGCAGTCCTTGCTTATCTATGTTTTTCATGCGGTGATTCTGGATCAGGCGGTATGCCTTTTCTGTAAGCAGGAATTCCTTTTTCGATACATCTTTATGAATAAAGTGCTCACGGATCTTTTCATTCAGCGCTGCAATCCCTTCTTGCTGCGAAGCGACCGTTCGCACCACCGGTACGTTCCAGGCTTTCGCCTCCTTATCATGCAACAGCTTACGAAGGTTATTGATGAAAAGATCGGAGCCATCGCGGTCGGCTTTATTCACCACGAAAATATCCGCGATCTCCATCACACCCGATTTGATCCCCTGTATCTCATCCCCTCCCTCCGGCACCAATACCACGACCGTTGTGTCTGCCAGTCCGATAATCTCCACCTCCGATTGTCCCACACCCACCGTTTCCACAATGATCACATCAAAAGGAAAGGCACGCATCACATCGGTGATCTCAATGGTCTTTGCCGACAAGCCTCCTAAGGACCCGCGCGTAGCCAACGAACGGATAAAGACCTTCTCATCCAGGAAATGTTCGCTCATACGGATCCTGTCGCCCAGGATCGACCCGAAATTAAAAGGGGAGGTAGGGTCAATCGCGATCACCCCTATGCGCTTCCCTTCCTTCGACAGCAAACCGATCAGCGCATTCACAATAGTGCTCTTACCGGCGCCCGGAGGACCCGTGATCCCGATCACCGGGATATCCTGGTTGATGTCGAGCGCGAACAGCAGCTCCTCGTAACCCTCCGACTCATTCTCTACCAGGCTGATGCAACGCGCCAGGGCCCGTACATCGCCGGTTCGCATATTCTGTAAAAGGTTTGAAGGATTCATGCTGATTTGCTTAAATTCGCTATCACAAATAAACGAAAAATAATTATCCGGCCATTACCGGCTGCATCATGTTCCTGCCCAAACAGGAATTGATGCTTCTGCAAAAGGTCAGGCACCCCGCTATGAAAGTTACCGGCTTCACCTTTATCCGCAATGCAGTAAAATATGATTATCCCGTGGTGGAAGCAATTACTTCCGTCCTGCCTGTGTGCGACGAGTTCGTGGTGGCGATCGGTCATTCGGAAGATGATACAGAAGCGCTGATCAAGAGCATCGGATCGGATAAGATCAGGATCATACATACCGTCTGGGATGATTCTTTACGCGAAGGCGGACGTGTGCTGGCCGTAGAGACCGACAAGGCATTCGATGCGATCTCCGCCGATACCGACTGGTGCTTCTATATCCAGGGGGATGAATGCATACATGAGCAATACCTTCCTGCGGTACGCAAAGCCATGAGCGATTACCTGGATCATGAGGAAGTGGAGGGTCTTCTTTTCAATTACCTGCACTTTTATGGTTCTTATGATTATATAGGAACATCGCGCCGCTGGTACCGCAAGGAGATCCGCGTGATCAGGAATAACAAACGCATCCGCTCCTATCGCGATGCACAGGGTTTTCGCATCGGCGACCGTAAATTGAAGGTCAGGGAAATTGATGCCTGGATCTATCACTACGGATGGGTGAAACACCCGGAGGCCCAGCAGCAGAAAGCGAAAAGCTTTAACAGGCTGTGGCATGATGACCAGTGGATGCAGCATCATGTTCCCGATGTGAATGAGTTTGATTATTCGCAGATCGACGGGCTTAGAAAATTTGAGGGTAAGCACCCGGAAGTAATGAAGCGCCGCATCAACGATATGAACTGGAAGTTCAGCTTCGACCCGACCCGTAAAAAGATGAAATGGAAATATCGGGTACTGGAATGGATCGAGCAAGTGTCGGGCTATCGGCTGGGCGAATACAAGAACTATAAAAAGATCTGAAGAAATTCATGAATACGACAAAACCCATGCAGGTCAGGATCTCCGTAGCCATCATCACCTACAACGAGGAACGTAATATCCGCCGGTGCCTCCAATCGGTACAGGGTATTGCCGACGATATTGTTGTGATCGATTCGCACTCTACGGATGCTACCCGGAGCATTTGCATGGAATACGGGGCCAGGGTGATCGAACAACAATTTCTCGGGTATGTGGCCCAGAAAAACCTGGCAAACGACGCTGCCCTATACGATCATGTACTCTCGCTCGATGCCGATGAAGAGCTTTCACCGGAATTAAAAAGATCCGTTACCCATGCAAAAGATCATTGGCAGCACGACGGCTACGAATTAAAACGCTTAACCAATTACTGCGGGCATTGGGTGCGTTACTGCGGATGGTACCCCGATAAAAAAATCCGGCTGTTCGATCGCCGCAAGGCACGCTGGACAGGCGAGGCTTTACATGAACGCCTGGAGCTGGACGACACCTCCGCAATGGGCACACTCAAAGGCGACCTGCTTCATTATTCCTATTACACCATTAACGATCACTTAAAGCAGATCGACAAATTCACCGATATACAGGCCCGCGAACTCTTCGAAAAGGGCAAGCGTCCGAATTTATTCCAGGTGCGCATAAAACCTCAGTTTAAGTTTTTGCGTGATTATATTTTCAAGCTGGGATTCCTCGATGGATTCTATGGCTATACAATCGCACGCCTGTCTTCACAGGCCGTGCTGATCAAATATGTAAAGGCCGAACTCTTGTTCCGTAACAAATGAAACAGCCAGGCGAACAGACTATCATTATCAGCAGGACCGACGCCATTGGCGACGTGATCCTGACGCTGCCCTTATGCCAGATACTCAAGGAAAAATTTCCCGACACGAAGATCTGCTTCCTGGGTAAGTCATATACCGAAGAAGTGATCCGTACCTGTACCGCGATCGATGAGTTCATTAATTATGATCTCCTGAAAAATCTTTCCAT
>CALNCF010000319.1 GCA_937875035.1 uncultured Sphingobacteriaceae bacterium
GCCCTCAGGGAAATCCATGCTGATATAAGCCTTTGCTTTCCAGATCTCCAGGATCTGGTCGGCATGCATGGGGTAGGGTTCGTATGCCTTGTTATCCGATTTGAGCAAGAGGGTCTTGCTGTCCTTCAATTTATTTTGGATGCGTTTATATACAATGCCGTCATCCTTGCTGATCACCACGAAGGTTTCATTATTCTTCATCGCTTTCCAGTCGTCTACATATTCACCGATGATGATCGTGCCAGGTTTCAGCGGAAGCATGGAATCGCCTTTCAATTCGAAGGCACGAAAAGTTCCGCCTTTCAGCATCGGAAGATGGAACTTAGGCAGCTCCTTTACAAATTCCGGGTCTGAATAGCCGTTCACATATCCTGCGCTGGCTTTCACCGGCACGAATTCGATGTTTTCCCGGTCTTCCTGGTCAACCGTGATGCTCAGGATGCGGAGGTTGCCTGCTTTCAGCTCTTTTTCCTGCTGCTGGCGCTTTTCGCGTTCGTCAAGCCACTTTTGAGTGATCTTTTCCGATACGAGCTCATCTACAGAAATGCTAAAAAAACTGGCAATCTGTTTCATGTTATCGAGCTTGGGCTTGGCTCTTTCTTCCTCATAAGCACCTACCATAGATCGTTTAATATTCAGTGAATCAGCGAATTGCTGCTGGGTAAGGTTCTTCGTTTTACGAAGGAACCGGATGTTGGCACCGACTTTCGACATTTTTTAAAATAATTTTCTCACTAAAGAATTAATCAAATTTTGTTTTTAAATTTAAAATACAGATAATTCTATTTTCATAAAAATGATAATTAGTATCAACATGATCTTAAATCACAAAATTTCGCTTCAGGATGCCACTCAGTTACCGGAATTGCGCTACCTGTATTTTGTAACGGACAATAACAGGAGCCATATTAAAGTAGGGGTGACGAACGACCTGAACGGGTTGGTACAGTCTTTCAACAAGGAGCCGGATCTGTTCCTGGGCTTTACCGAGAATACTAACCGCCTTGTGTATTTCGAAGAATACACAGATCCGCAGAAAGCAAGAAAGCGCCTGATCGACCTGACGCGCTGGACACGTGCGCAAAAGGAAAAGCTGATCCGTAAGATCAACCCGGATTGGGTAGACCTTTCCATTGGTCTGGCTCACGAGCGCATTATCGGTACCCGTACATTGAAAAACCCGATCCAGGGACCGGGTTTTAACTACAATTAATAAAAACCAACCTACAACTTTTATTAAGATCTTATTTTATAAGGTCAAGAGAAACGGAATTCATGCAATAGCGCCGCCCTGTTGGCTTAGGGCCGTCGTTAAAAACGTGTCCTAAATGCGAGCCGCAGCGTACGCAGACCACTTCTTCACGTATCATACCCTGCGACTTATCCAGGATAACCTTTACCTTATCTTTTGCCAGCGGCGCCCAGAAGCTTGGCCAGCCGGTGTGTGAATCATATTTGGTATCAGAAGAGAAGAGATCGTTGCCACAGGCAGCGCATTCGTAAATTCCTTCTTCTTTTGCGTCATGATACTTATTGACGAAAGGCCTTTCGGTACCCTTCTGCCTCAATACCCGGTAAGCCTCAGAGCTAAGCTCTTTTTTCCACTCCTCGTCTGTTTTTACTACCTGATCCATCGTTTTTGTAATTTCCTGATCCTTTTTCCTTTTCGGACTTCGTTTTGTGTGGATGTATGAAAGGAAAGGACCGTTAATATGATTAAAAAACTTATTTTCATATCCTTGTTTTGTATAACGAACGTAACCTGGCTTTGTTTGGATTGCAGAGAGAAGCGCTTTTGACACCTGGCCGGGAGGGATGAGAGCACCACAGTATAGCATATGAAAAAAACAGAGATCATTTCCACCTTTACCGAATACCAATATACCGAGCTGAGTGCGGCCGACCAGGAGTTGCTTGACCATGCAAAAAGAGCATTGGACAGCTCTTATTCGCCTTATTCCCGGTTCCGGGTAGGGGCGGCCATCCGTTTGGAAAGCGGCAGGCTGCTGAGCGCGAGCAACCAGGAGAATATCGCTTATCCTTCCGGACTTTGTGCCGAACGGGTGCTGCTTTTCGGTTATGGCGCCCAGGTTAAGAACGATCCTATTCGCGATATGGCCGTTATTGCGCGGGCCGATGATGGAAGCTATAAAGATTTTATCAAGCCCTGCGGGGCCTGCCTGCAGGTGATGGCAGAATACCAGCAATTGCAGACCGGTAAATACCGGGTACTGTTAAGCTCTATTGATGGCAGGGTGATCGAATGTGATGGGGTAGACCAGCTGTTGCCCCTTCAATTCAAGCTATAATAAAAAAAGAGCATCCCGTCCGGAGATGCTCTTCCTGATGATGAAAAACAAACGTTAATAGGAAACTCTTACCG
>CALNCF010000320.1 GCA_937875035.1 uncultured Sphingobacteriaceae bacterium
TTGTTACAGGTTCTTATTACCCGGTCGACGGGGGGTACCTGGCACAATAATTAATATATCATACAGGAGCAGCGACACTGCTCCTTTTTTATTCCCTGAGGATCTGTGTATCTTCATCAAACCGTTACGCGTATGGAACTATTAAAAACCACTCACCAGTATCTTGACCGTTACCCGGTAAGGGCCGACAGCGAGAAGCTGATCGTGGGTACGATCCATCCGCATTTCCATGAGCAGTTCGAGCTGCCTTTTTTCTACGGGAACCGCTTAAGCATCTGGCGCATACTCGATGAAGCCTTTCCCGGCGAGATGGGTCAGCCTCTGAGCGTGGAAGGAATCCACGCGTTTTTAGTAAAGCGTAAGATCTCGGTATCCGATACCATACTGGAATGTATCCGTAAAAACCGTTCGGCGCTTGATAAAGACCTGATCCCAACCCGGCTGAATCATGGACTCATCGAGCAGATCCGGCATTCGAACATCCGCCAGGTATTCTTTACAAGCGGCTTCGGCACCAATAACGCGTTCCGCCTGTTCTATGAGAAGATCATGGGACTGAAGATCAGCCCGGAGATCCGGAAGAACCGGGAAGTATTGCTGGACAAATCGTATTTCGGCAGGCCGGTGCAGCTTACCATTTTGTATTCCCCTTCGGGAGCGGCTAATATTGCCATGGCCACTTCGGCGCTCTACCTTCCGCATAAAAAAGAATACGAAGCCGGGGGACCACGGCCGGTGCATCGTTTCAAGGTTGATTATTACCGCGAAAAATTCGGCGGAAAACAATAAACCGGTTAAATCCCGGTTGCTAATAAATAGTTAAGTATTTTTGAGGGCATCGTAACGGTAACAATGCCCCGACGCTATACAGGAACATGGTTGTACCCAAATTTATAGACAGTACGCTGCGATCGGTCGTGAAGGAACCTGAGGCGCTGGTGAACAACCAGGTTCGCGAACTCCGCTACTTCCTCTTCAGCCAGCACCTGGCGGATGGTTTCCGGATCTGTATCTCCATTCTTTTTCCTGTACTGATCTTCGCTCATTTCGGGCACTTCGATATCGGGCTTTCTATTTCCATCGGCGCCGTATGTTTAAGTGTTACGGATATGCCCGGACCGATCCTTCATAAGCGGAACGCGATGATGTATTGCTCGGCGCTGCTCTTCCTCGTTGCCGTTATTACAGGCTTCGCCAGCAGGTATCCCCTGGTCATGGGGATCGAGGTGGTGCTCTTCGGCTTCTTCTTTTCGATGTTCGCCGTATACGGTGTCCGTGCGGGCGCAGTGGGCGGAGCTGCTTTACTGGTGATGATCCTGGTGATGGGCAAGCCTGTTCCGGAATCGGAGGTTGTACGCCATGCCTTCCTGATCCTGTCGGGCGCCATCTGGTACCTCCTGCTGAGCCTGGCCTTTACAAGGCTGTGGCCTTACCGTGCCGCTCAACGCGCGCTGGGCGAATGCATCAGCGAGATCGCTAAATTTTTACAGATCAAATCGGAGTTCTATACGATCAACAGCGATTTGCAGGAGGCCTATCGTCACTTGGTAGCCCAGCAGGTGGTGGTGAGCCAGAAACAGGATGATGTAAGGGAGCTGCTCTTTAAAACGCGGCAGATCATCAGGGACTCTTCGGGCACCGGGCGAAGGCTCATGCTCATCTTCATCGATATGCTCGACCTGTACGAGCAGGTCACCATTATTTATTACGACTACGATTCGATCCGCGGGAAATACGGTCATACCGGCATTCTCGACAAGATCGCAGACATTATACGGCACATGGCTACGGAGCTCGACAATATCGGCTTCGCGATCCAGTCGAACATCCGCTATAAAAGCACCGCCGACCTCGATGCCCAGCTCGAGCGCCTGCGTGAAAAGATCATCTCGCTGAGCGCGCATGACCAGGAAGACAGCCATCTTGTGCTCGGGAAGATCCTGGTGAACCTGCGCAACCTGAAACACCGTGTAAGCGAGATCATCCGTTACTCTTATGCCGAGTCTATCGAGAAAGAACGCAGAACCCGCGACATCGGTCATTCCCGTTTCGTATCGCACCAGGAATACAGCTTCCAGATCTTTAAGGATAACCTGACCTTCGGCTCTTCCGCTTTCAAGCATGCGGTCCGGGTAGCCGTCGCCGCGTTAGCGGGCTTTATGGTGGCTCATATCTTTGATTACGGGAACCATAGCTACTGGATATTGTTAACGGTGGTCTTCATCCTGAAGCCAGCCTATAGCCTTACCAAGCAACGGAACGTACAGCGGCTCACAGGTACGATCGTAGGCGGTATTATCGGCGCGCTGATCCTCATTTATATCCCCGACAAGCGTGTGCTGTTCTTCTTCCTGGTGTTCTTCATGATGGGCACGTACAGTTTCCTGCGGATGAATTATATCCTGATGGTGATCTGTGTGACCCCTTATATGCTGATCGTCTTCAAGTTTTTTGGGGCGGGTTATATCGACATTTTGCAGGAGCGCCTGATCGACACGGCCATTGGCTGCACCCTGGCCTTTATGGCCAGCTACCTGCTCTTTCCGAACTGGGAATCGGAACAGCTGGAAAAGAATATGATCCATGTGCTGAAGGCGAATATGTCGTACCTGCAGAAGCTGGCCGACAGCATGTCGGGTAAGCTGGTGGCGCCCATCGAATACCGGCTCGCGCGCAAGGATGTGTATGTGGCTTCGGCCAATCTTTCGGTAACCTTTCAGCGGATGCTTTCGGAACCCAAGAAACGGCAGCGTAAGAACGATAAGGTGTATGAGTTCGTGGTGCTGAACCATATCCTCGCATCAAACCTCGCGACCTTTGCTTCTTCGGATGTGCTGCAAAAGCAGGCGATCCTTTATTCAGCGGAAGAGCTGCGGCCGCTATACCGTTCTGTAAACGTATTGAATCAATGTCTCAAAAAGCTCGATGAGCAGGACGGGCAGCCAGAGTATTCAGGTAGCGTGGCTACTCCCGCGGAAAACGTACAGGAACGGCTTCCGCTGAACCCTCCCGATCAACAGTTCATGAAGGAGCAGCTGGAATTCATTTTGAGGGTTTGCAACGACATTTATAAGCTGACGGGGCAGATCAAAGGCTGATGATGCACAAACAACGAAGCCCCGTAAATACGGGGCCCCGGATGTGTGAGAGACGCAGTAGCCGGTACTTAGTCCTGTTTTTTGTCTTCTATTCTTTTTCCCGCGGCATCCAGTTTCAGGAATACCTTATCGTCGTTCCTGACAAGGCCGATCCCGTAGTAGGCGGGTTCGCCTTTAACCAGGTACGACTGGGCAAGACTCCAGTCCTTGTACTCCCCTCCCAGTAATTGTTTGATCGGATGCGGCAGCTCAGCCACATCCAACTGTATTTTTTCTTCCTCTGCTTTTACTTCCGGCGCTTTAGCCAATGCGATACCGCTTGCCGGCTGTCGACTGGCCGCCTTTGCCTTTGTCTGTGCCATCACTGATGTGCTGAGCAGCAACACCCCGCCCGCAAACACGACGGTTAACAGGATCTTGATTTTCATTGTTATGCCGGTTAAAGAGTCCATACTTCATTTATTTACTTTATGAAGTTCCATTTCAGTGCCAAACCGCTTCACAGGTATTTAAACGTATAAAACAACACTATTGTACACGCGGTTCGTAAATAGCGGGGGCTATAATCCCCGCCCCATCCCTGTAAAAGAGGCTATTCTTCCACAATTTCACCCACAAAAAAAGCCACGTGCCGGCGGGCACATGGCTTTTGCATGTTTTAGCGATCCCTGTCAGAAACCGAAGCCCAGCTTCACACCCAGCGTAGCCGCCGGTACAAAGCCTGATACCTTTTCGACCTCCAGGTTATTGAGCGACGAGTTGTAATCGTAGCTGCCCTTCTCTTCATATATCTTACGGATTCCTACGCCGAGGTAATAATCAATGAGGATATTGTTATCGAAATAATCCTGGTAGCCGAAGATCAGCTTGTAGTCCATCTGGGTCTTCTTGAGGTCTACGGTCGTGGTGCTGATGCCATTGTCGAATTCATTCACGGTGTTGTTGTACTTACGGTACATGATCTCGGGCGCGAAATAATAACCGATGATCGCTTCGTCGGAAGAAGAGGGATAAAAACGCAACGCTATTCTTGTACTGTAGCCGAAGGTGCTCAGGTTCTGATCTTTCTCGCGGAGCATATCCTCGTCGGTCAACGCGGCCATGTAATTACGCATGGTGAGACCCAGGCTTCCTTCAAGGCTCAGCTTTGTGCTGATGCGATGCTCATAGTATACAGGAATATCTCCGAAGGCGATGAGCAGCGGGTTGATCTTGATACCGTGCCTGTACTGATCGTTGGCCGGGCTGAAATACTGGTCTGAGTTATAGATCCTGACCCTGGCGGTATTGCTGGTGTCTACTTTCAATACCTGCTGCGCATTGGTCGTACTGCCCAGGGCAAGCAGTGTAATAACCAGTAAAAAGGGTTTAGTGTTTAGAAAAAAATTCATGCGGGTTTAATTAATAAATACTAAAGAATGCAAAAAAATCAGACAATAAAGAATATAAAACTATTTTATAGATTTGATCCACCTAAATTAAACCCTTTATGAAATTAAATCCACTAAAAGCCTTCCTGGCTTCCGGCGTTCTTATGTGTATGCTGCACAGCAACGAACGAGCGACAGCGCAGGATATTGAGCTCCGCTTCGGAAACCCGATGAAGATCGAACGCCAGATGAGCGTACGGCTGATCGGCGGCGACAACGAAAATTATTATCTTCTGAAAACAAAGGCCAAGGGCCTTTTCGGCAACAACGCCAATTTCTACCTCGAACGCTACGACGCGAACTATAATCTCAATAAGCTTACCGAGCTTAAAATGCCTGACAACAAGGGCAACAAGATGAGCTTCGAAGGGCTTGCCTATATGAACGGGCAGCTGAATCTCTTTACCTCGTATTACAACAAGACCAGCAAGCAAAACTATTCGTTCGTTAACACCATTTCCGACAAGGGGCTGGTGAATAATGATTACCGGGAGATCGATCATATCGATGCCGAGAAGAAGAACAACGATGGCAGCTTCCGTTACCGGCTCTCGAATGATTCTTCGAAGATCCTGGTGCTGCACCACACACCATACAAGAAAGGCAGCAATGAAGTATTTGCCTGTTCGGTGTATGATTCGAAATTTAATAAGATTTGGGATAAGCTCATTGAGCTGCCGGTGAAAGATGAGAAATTCAGCTTCTCGGATTATACCGTAGACAATGAAGGAAGAGTGTACATTCTCGGGTCGCTGGAGCTGAAAAAAGAACGCAAAAAACCGGGGAACCTGTACTCCATTTATTCTTATGATCATATCACCGGGAACTTCCGGCAGTTCGATATAGACATCGCGAAATTCATCAACGATATCAGCTTCAGGGTGAACAACCAGGGTAACCTGATCTGCCTGGGCTTTTATTCCGACGAAAAGGGCAAGCCTTCCAACGGGGTGTTCGTCATCAATATCAACGGGCGTACACAGGAGGTCAACCATAAGAGCATCCAGCCTTTCGATAAGGAGCTGACAGCATCGTTAACGAGCCAGAGCAAGGCGAACAAGAACAAGGGCTTGCCTGCGTTCAGCATCGATCATATCATTTTAAAAGAAGATGGCGGCGTAATCTTCCTGGCGGAGCAATACTATGTGATCGTGGTAACAAGCCGGGGACAGAACGGGGTTTCGACCACCACTTATTTTTATCACTACAATGATATCATCGCATTCTCCATCAACCCGGACGCGAGCGTTGCATGGTCGGGCTTCATCCCCAAAAAGCAGGTGAGCCGGAACGATGGCGGACCTTTTTCTTCTTATGCCATGTCGATCTATAAGGACAAGATATACCTGTTCTACAACGACCATAAGAACAACGTCAACCTGAAAGACGTACGGAAGCGTAAGATCATGAACCGTCCCAACAAATCGGTTTCCATGATGGCTACACTCGATGGCAACGGCCAGGTGAAGACCCAGGTACTTTTCGATTCCGCCAAGGAAAAGATGGTGCTTCGTCCGAAGCTTGCCAACCAGTCGGGCGACAACAAACTGATGGTCGTATCGTATTCTACCAAGTCGTCTACCCAGATGAAGCTCGGAAGCATTCATTTCAGGTAAGCGCACACCGCCTGATCATGGAAAAGCCCCTTCGTTTGAAGGGGCTTTTTATGTGATATCATAAACCAACAAAATGAATCACACTCCTTTATTCTTCGATCAGCACACCCATACGACCCATCTGGTAATCGCGGAAGGCTTCCATTACTTCGGTTTGCGTATTCATTACAAAGGGTCCGTGCGAGGTTACCTTCTCTCCGATCGGCTCCCCGCTCATAAGCAGCACCCGGGTATCCTTTTCTGCCCGCAGGCTAATGCCTTCACCATCGTTCTCAAATACAACGGCATGATATCCTTCTGCCTGACCATAACCTTCCACCTGTAAGGCGCCGTCGAGCAGGTATATGAACGCGTGATGCGACTCCGGTAAGGGAATGTTGATGGTTCCGCCTTCCTTGAAATAGAGGGTCGCCGAATTCAATTCGGTGAATGTCGGGATCGGTCCCTTTAAGCCGAAGAGCATACCCGATTGCAGGTAAGCGCTTACCTTGCCGTCTTCCGAATGAAATACCGGGGTATCTTCTGCCCGCAGAGGGGTATAATGCGGCTCATCCATCTTATGCGCGGCAGGTGAATTGACCCAGAGCTGGATCAGCTCCTGCTCTCCGCCCAATTCGTGGATATCCTGGGGTGGACGCTCGCTGTGGATCACTCCCATGCCCGCATGCATCCACTGGGTCCCCCCGGCATAAATAACACTGTTGTTGCCCCTGCTGTCGCGGTGATGCACTCCTCCCTTAAAAATAAAGGTGACGGGAGAAAAACCACGGTGCGGGTGCGGTCCTACCCCTGCATGCCGGGGCTCGAGGTGCGCAGGTACCTTTACCAGCGCATGATGCAACAATAAAAACGGGTCTACCTGCTCTACCCGTTGTGTCGGGAAAGCCTGGCGCACGGGCATGCCGCCCATATCTATAGGTTGTGCATACAGTAATGCCTGTACCGATCTGTTCTTTTTCATATTCAGCTCCTTTGGTATAAAACGGCAAGCCATCATTGGCCCATACCGTTACTGGATACAACAGCGGGACCAGGTATTTGTTTAAACACCTATCTGGAAAAATAAAGAGGAAATTAAGCGGTTATGAATGCAGCAAAGGCAGGCGGATATAGAACACGGTACCCGGACCGGCGCCGCTTTCGAACCATATCACACCATGGTGGGCTTCCACGATCTGGCGCACAATGGACAAGCCGAGGCCGAAGGGTTTCTCTCCTGCCGTACCGATACGCTTGGCAGAAGTAAAGCTGTCGAATACCCTACCTTTCAGCTCGTCGGGGATCCCGATGCCATCATCCTTTACAGAGATGATGAGGTACATGTCTTCGATACGGGCATCTACGTGTACGGTTCCGCCAATGAAGCTGAACTTGATCGCATTGGTGATCACGTTACTTACGGCACGGCGAAGCTTCTCTACATTAATATCGAGGTAGAACTCGGTCGCGGGCAGATGCAGCGCAAGGGTCTGCGATTTTTCTTCCGCCTTAAAACGGATCAGGTCGACGGTATGCCGGATGAACTCATTGCCGTTCACTTTTTCTTTATGCGTACCGGATGCATTCTCCTTGAGCGTGGAGATCAGCAGGATCTCGTTGATCAGCTCCAGCGAGCTCATGCAGGACATGCGGATCAGGTTCATCATCTCCAGGCGTTCCTCTTCGCTGTTCATCATGCCCGATTCCAGCACATCGATGATCGACTGCACAGCGCCTATCGGTGTACGCAGATCGTGTGCCACGATACTGAGGATACGGTCTTTTTCCTGGTCGCGCTGCTCGAGCATTAATTTCTGCTTGATGATCTCCTCGTTCAGGCGCGCCAATGCTTTGTTCTTGGCTTTGGAGCTCAGCCAGGAAAGCAGGATGATGATCACGATGATGAGCAGCAATACGGCGCCGAGAATGGCGAACTTCACATAATTACTTTTCAGCTGGTTATCGCGTTTCAGCAGGTTATACTGGTACTCGCGGTCGAGCCCGTCGAGCGAGAATTGTACATCGTTCTGCGAGAGCTCTTTCTCCGCCCTGGTCAGGGAATCGTGGAACACAATATAGCGGTGCATGTATAACGCGGCGCTATCGTATTGTTTCCTGTTCTCAAAATAGAACCCATGAAAACGGTAGGCCTGCTCCAGGAAGGGAGCGCCATCGAGTATAGAGTCCGACCAGGTATAAAGAAGCCGGATATCGTTGAGCAATTCCTCGTTCCGGCCCTGCGTATAATGCAGCCTGGCAAGCGCAACCAGCGAGGTAAGCCCGTCGCGCACTTCGTTGCGTGCTTTCAGGTTGACCTTCACATTCCTGGTAAGGTGCAGCTCGGCTTTCTCCTGATCGCCCATGGCCAGATAGGTCTTGCCTATATTCCCGTTCACCACCCCGGCCGCGATATCGCTCATGCGCTGCCGATCGTTCCTGAAATTCATATGGCGGATATAGCTCAGGGCTGAATCGTAATAAAAGAGAGCCGAATCGTATCCACGTGTATTGTAGAAGCAAAGCCCGATATTGTTCAGCAGCTCCTGCCCGCGAAAGGTAACGGATACGAAGCTGTCGCAATGGATCTTGTTGCGGTAGCTCGACCTGTAATACTCCCGGGCCAGGTCGTATTTCGCCTGGCGGTACAGGGCATTGGCAATGCGGTAATCGTAGCTGAACAGCGAGCAGGAATCATTGTATCCCTCGCTCATCTTACGGGCCGAATAGAAATTGGTATAAGCTGCCTGGTAATTCCCCGTACGATAAAATACATCGCCCTTGCTGAACAGCGCGCGTACGTATTCTTCCCTGAATTCTTTCGGGTTCCGTTCGGTATAGCTGATGGTCTCTTCGATAGCTTTAAGCGTCTCATTATTATCGTGACGCTCGTAATTCATATAGGTGCGCAGGTACAGGAGCTTCAGGCGGAAATGGTCGTTGAGCACAACTTCGGGCAGATCGTACAGGGAGTCGATCAGCTGCTCAGCCTGCTCACTCTTCTGGGTAGCGATCAGTCCTTCGATGCGCCCAATGCGGGCGCTTTCTTCTGCATTAAAGACAATAGGCTTGATACGGTTATCATCCTGACAAGAGATCACCGGCAAAACAAAGAGCACATAAAAAAGAACCCTGCACAGAAGGTTCCTGGAGCACACCATACGAGAATATATTGTTTATAGCCAGGTAAAAGTAATGAACTCAGCCGTAGGTTTGAAATGTTTTTTATGAAAAGCAGGAACCCGCCACCTGACCGCGCAAAAAAAATCCCGGCAAAATGCCGGGATGTAAAATTATAACAGGCAAAAGACAAAGATCAGGCTTTCACCATGAGTACTTCTTTGAGCTTTTCTACTACAAAATCAATTTCTTCCTTCGTATTGTATTTACTGAACGAGAAGCGTACAGAAGGACGGGCAGGGCTTGCCTTGATCGCTGTAAGTACGTGCGAGCCTACATTTGAGCCTGAGCTGCACGCGCTTCCGCCTGAAGCGGAAATACCGGCAATATCGAGGCTGAATAAAAGCATCTCGCCCATTTCTGTTTCCGGGAAGGATACATTCAGCACAGTATATAAACTCTTCGCAGGATCCGTGTCGCCATTAAAACCGATCTCGGGAAACTGTTCCGTTAAGCGTTCTATCATGTATGATTTCAATCCCTGTATGTGCTGCTGGTGCTCATCCATCTGCTCATAAGCCAATTCAAGCGCCTTGGCGAGCCCGGCAATACCGTATACGTTCTCGGTACCTCCGCGCATATTGCGTTCCTGCGCACCACCGTAGATCATCGGGCAGATTTTGATATCGTGGTTCACATATAAGAAGCCTACGCCTTTCGGACCATGCAGCTTGTGCGCTGCGCAGGTAATAAAATGTACTTTCAGCTTAGAAAGATCGTGCGCATAGTGACCCATGGTTTGAACCGTATCGCAATGAAAGATCGCGTTGTATCTTTCGCAGATTTCCCCGGCTTTTTCTATGTCGAGCAGGTTACCCAGCTCGTTGTTCGCATGCATGAGCGATACAAAGCTGCGTTCGTTATTCTTCAGCAGCTCTTCCAGGTGATCCAGGTCTGCATGCCCGTTCTCATCCAGGTTCACAAAGCTGAGGCTGATCAGTCCCTGCTTCTCCATCACTTCAAGGGTATGCAATACCGCATGGTGCTCGATCTTCGAGGTAATGGCATGCTTAATTCCCAGGTCGCTCATCCCGCAACGGATCGCCATGTTGTCGGCTTCCGTACCGCCGGATGTAAAGAAGATCTCCGCCGGCGAGGTGTGCAGCAGCTTAGCCACTGTTTTACGCGCGTTCTCTACCACGGTGCGTACTTCGCGGCCGTGCGCATGGATGGACGAAGGGTTTCCGTACTGGCTCTCCATGATCTCCGTCATCACGGAAATTACTTCCCGGTCGATCGGGGTGGTAGCGGCATTATCCAGGTATACTCTCATAAAGATTCTTATTTTTTCCTGCGGATGAAATGAGCTCTGCGAGCCTGTTCCCTCCGCAATTACTGATGTATGATTAATTCATGAACTCTTTGATGTCGGCCATGATCTTATTGGCCAGGCTCTGCGCGGTTGTTTCGCTCTGCCCTTCCGAATAGATCCGGATGATCGGCTCGGTGTTCGAGCGGCGCAGGTGCACCCATTCCTTATCGAACTCGATCTTCAGCCCGTCGATCGTGTTCACCGGCTGCTGCTTGTATTTCTCCTGCACCTTAGCCAGCAGATCATCAATATCCAGGTCGGGCGTCAGGGTGATCTTATTCTTCGACATATAATAGCTCGGGTAGGTGCTGCGCAATGCTGAAATGGTCTTATCGGCTTTGGCCAGGTGGGTTAAAAATAAGGCCACTCCTACCAGCGCATCCCTTCCGTAATGCAGCTCCGGGAAGATGATCCCCCCGTTCCCTTCTCCACCGATCACAGCTCCGCTACTCTTCATCATATTCACCACATTCACCTCGCCTACAGCTGCCGCATGGTATGCTCCACCTGCTTTCTCCGTCACGTCCCTGAGGGCGCGGGTCGAAGAGAGATTGGAAACCGTATTTCCCGGCTGGCTCTGCAATACATAATCGGCTACCGCTACCAGGGTATATTCTTCGCCGAACATATTGCCGTCTTCGCATACAAAGCATAAGCGGTCTACATCCGGGTCGACAGCGATACCGAGGTCGGCCTTACGTGCCACTACCTCCGACGATAAAGCCGTGAGGTTTTCGGGCAAGGGCTCGGGGTTATGCGGGAATTTCCCGTCAGGATGACAATAAAGCTCTGTGATTTGTTTGACCCCGAGCGCTTTGAGCAGCTCCGGAATGAAGATGCCTCCGCTGGAGTTCACACAATCGATCACGACCTTGAAATTGCGGGCGCGGATCGCTTCCACATCTACCAATGGCAGGGCAAGGATCTTGTCGATATGCTTTTTCATATAGGTATGATCGACCATATAGGTTCCGATATCATCTACCGATGCGAATTCTATGTCGGCGCTTTCGGCAATGGCCAGCACTTCCTTGCCATCGGCATCAGAAATAAACTCACCCTTGTCGTTCAGCAATTTCAGCGCGTTCCATTGTTTAGGGTTATGGCTGGCCGTAAGGATGATCCCTCCGCCTGCCTGCTCATCGGGTACCGCGATCTCCACTGTAGGCGTGGTTGACAGTCCAAGGTCGATCACATCCATGCCCAGGCCCTGCAGGGTGCCTACCACGAGGTTACGCACCATTTCGCCGGAGATCCGCGCATCGCGGCCGATGATCATTTTACGGTTTCCCGTTTTACGGATCACCCATGTTCCGAAGGCTGCCGTGAACTTTACCACATCAAGGGGTGTTAATGAATCGCCGGTTTTACCGCCGATCGTTCCCCTGATCCCTGAGATTGATTTTATCAGTGTCAATTTTAATTTTTTTTAGTTCCCAAAAATAA
The DNA here is from genome assembly GCA_937875035.1 of uncultured Sphingobacteriaceae bacterium. Classification (GTDB taxonomy): domain Bacteria; phylum Bacteroidota; class Bacteroidia; order Sphingobacteriales; family Sphingobacteriaceae; genus CALNCF01. The sequence goes on from CALNCF010000320.1 coordinate 12,059, forward strand.
TAAATTATAAGACATTTGTCCCTCTAACGAACCGAAGGAATGGCCCCAAGAAAGAAAAAGTGGTATAGAAGCTGGTTTAATTCGCCTTATTATCATATCCTGTACGCTAACAGGGACTTAAAGGAA
>CALNCF010000321.1 GCA_937875035.1 uncultured Sphingobacteriaceae bacterium
TTGATCACTGAATCAAGCGAAGTAAAGTTTACCGGCCATGTGTCGACCCGCGGATCGACACATGGCCGGTAAACTTTACTTCGCTTGATTCAGTGATCAACCGTTCGGATGAATTCACCGATACTTATATCGATGAGCTGGAAGACGCTTTAAAGGGCTTCCACCCGATCGAATATTTCCTGTTCGGTGAAAACGGTAACAAGAGCGCGTCTGAATTTACGCCTCGCCAGTTAGATTACCTGAAAGCGCTTGGAAAGAACCTCGCTACCCTGACCAAACAACTGGCCGACAGCTGGAACCCGAACATCGCCGGTAACTACCACAGTGAATTTGTAAACGCCGGTACGACCAGCGAGATCTACGATACGAAAAAAGCTGCTTTCGAAGAGCTGGTGGCCGCTATGGCTGGTATCTGCGAGGAAGTAGCAGGCGGTAAGATCTCCGAGCCGTTCATCGCGCAGGACCCATCTCTTGAAGAATCTCCTTTCGCTAAAAATTCAATCGCCGATTTCAGGAACAACATCATCGGTGTGCAGAATGTATACCTGGGTAAATACACTACGGATGGCAGTGGTATTGAAGACCTGGTACGTCAGTATAACCTTTCGTTAGACGGAGAGATCAAGCTGAAAATGCAGACGGCCATCGCTTCCTTCGACCAGATCACCGTTCCTTTCGGAGAGGCGATCGTTTCCCAGCCTGTACAGGTGCAGAACACGATCAATGCGATCAACAGCCTGAAAGAAGTGCTGGAAGATAAACTGCTTCCGCTGGTACAACAACGTGTGAACGACTAATTCAACATAAACACTAAGGCGAGCGATGAACAAGAAGTGGGTTGCAGGTATTGCTTTTTTATTGACGGGGATCATCCTGGTGGATGCCTGCCGTAAGCCGGAAGAGCTGGTGGAAGAAGACCATAACGAATGGCTTACGGGCGGTTCGCAAACGGTATTCGATCGCGGGGCTTCAGCTTTCGGGCATGCCTTCCCTTTTTTATCCGCAGATAAAGCAAGGGTGCATGAGGTCGGTGACCTGGCTTTCGAAGCAACCTTTGTCACAGCTCCCGCGCGTTTGAACCCGGGTCTTGGTCCCTTGTATAACAGCGTGTCGTGTGCATCGTGCCACATCGGCGACGGAAGAGGTAAACCTCCGGGACCGGGCGAAGCCTTATTGTCTATGCTCATCCGGGTAAGTGTTCCCGGAACCGATGCGCATGGTGGTCCGAACCCGGCGCCAGGCTTCGGCGGACAGCTGCAGCAGCGTGCCATTGTGGGTAAGCAACCCGAAGCGCAGGTGCAGCTAAGCTACCAGGAACAGACCTATTACTTTGCCGACCAGACGCCGTACCAGTTAAGGTATCCGTCGTATGCACTGGTGAATTCATACATTCCTTTACCAGCGGGCATGATGCTGTCGCCAAGGGTAGCGCCGCCGGTATTCGGACTGGGCTTGCTGGAAGCGATTCCTGAACAAACCATCCTGGCTATGGCCGATGAGAACGACAGGGACGGCGATGGAATTTCGGGTAAGGCGAACATGGTATGGGATGTGCAGGCGAACCGCAGAACACTGGGACGTTTCGGCTGGAAAGCCGGGCAGCCTACGCTTCTGCAGCAATCGGCTGCCGCGTATAATGAAGACATGGGGATAACGAATTTCATGTTCCCCCAGGAAAGTAGCTACGGGCAGGCACAGCATGAATTATTGAGCCAGGAGATGGATATTTCCGACAGTGTATTACACGCGGTAGGATTTTATATCCGGACGCTGGCTGTGCCGGGAAGAAGGAATGCCAATACCCCTGAAGTATTGAGAGGTAAAAGCATCTTTACCCAGGCTAAATGCGCCTCCTGCCATGTGCCCTCTGTACGCACCGGTGTGAATGTGAGCTTCCCGGAGATATCTAACCAGAAAATATTTCCATACACCGACCTGTTGTTACATGATATGGGTGATGAACTGGCGGATCACAGGCCGGAGTTTGACGCGAACGGGAATGAATGGAGAACGCCCCCGCTTTGGGGTGTGGGCCTGACCCGGACTGTGAACGGTCATAACAACTTCCTGCACGACGGACGTGCGCGTACCCTGCTGGAAGCGATCATGTGGCACGGAGGTGAAGCGGCTTATTCCCGCGATTATGTGAAGAAGCTGGCGAAACCCGACCGTGATGCTTTGATCAGGTTCCTCGAATCCTTATAAAGGAGAAAAGGTGTTACGTACGTAACACCTTTTCTTTTTATTGACCGCGGCATACATGATGCCTTTTTATGCTTAAGCGCTGAACGAGGTACCGCATCCGCAGGTGCTGGTCGCGTTCGGGTTGCTGAAGGTAAACCCGCGGGCATTCAGCCCGTCCTGGAAATCCACTTCCATACCTAAGAGGTACAGCCCGTGCGATTTGTTCATATATACCTTTACGCCATCGATCATGAACTCCTGGTCGGAATCCTGTTTCTTATCGAAGCCCAGTACATACGTCATACCCGAGCAGCCACCGCCGGTTACGCCGACTCTCAGGCCGAACTCTTCGGTCAGTTCTTTCTGGGAAATAATATTTCTTACCTCTTTTAACGCGTTCTCTGTGCGTGTTATAGGGGTAAATGAACTATTCTTTACTTCTGCTTCCATTTTTATTGTAATTTATCACACAAATATAATTCAAAATATAGATTTTTGTTTTCATTCAATCCCAATTAAATAACATAATTATGAACTGGATCGATTTTACAATGGATTTACTGAAGCTGGTGCTTCCGGCAACCATTGTTTTCCTGACTGCTTACTTTATCCTGAACTCCTACCTGGAGAACGACTATCAGAAGAAATTATTGGAGATCCGGCTAAACAACCAATCATCCATTACCCCTTTACGCTTACAGGCCTATGAGCGCCTGACCCTTTTCGTGGAACGTATCTCGCCGCACAGCTTAATTATGAGGGTACACCAGACCGGTATGACAGCACGTGACCTGCAAACGGCTTTATTACTCGATATCCGTGGAGAGTTCGATCATAATATCTCCCAGCAGATCTTTGTAACCCCGCAAACCTGGACCATGATCAAGGCTGTGAAAGAGGAAACCATCAATATGATCAATTATGCGGCTACCAACCTGCCTTCGCAGGCTACGAGCCTCGACCTGAGCAAGGCGATCTTCGACAGCATGGCAAAGCATGAGCGGAACCCGCATAATGTGGCGCTTTCAATGCTGCGTACCGAAGTGCAGCAGTTCTTTTAGTTTTTAATTATCCGGGACATTTTACACAGCATGGAAAAAAAATTCAGTACCACATCGGGCATCGGGATCAGGGAAGTATATACAAAGCATAAAGAAGGATTAGAGCTTCCGGGTGTGTTTCCTTTTACCCGGGGAATTCAGAAAGATATGTATCGCGGGCGTTTATGGACCATGCGCCAGTATGCAGGGTTCTCTACCGCCGAAGAATCGAACAAGCGTTACCATTACCTGCTGCAGCAGGGAACCATGGGGCTTTCGGTCGCGTTCGACCTGCCTACGCAGATCGGCTATGATTCCGACCACGATTTTGCAGAGGGTGAAGTAGGTAAGGTAGGGGTAGCGATCGACTCCTTAAGAGATATGGAGATCCTCTTCGACGGCATTGAGCTGGAGAAGATCACCACTTCCATGACGATTAATGCGACGGCTTCCATCCTGCTCTCTATGTATATCGCCCTGGCGAAAAAGCAGGGAGCCGATATTTCGAAGATCTCCGGAACCATTCAGAACGACATATTAAAGGAGTACGCCGCGCGGGGAACCTATATTTATCCGCCCAAGGCTTCCATGCGCCTGATCACCGATATCTTCGAATATTGCAGCAAGGAAGTTCCGAAGTGGAACACCATCTCCATTTCCGGCTACCATATCCGCGAAGCCGGCTCAACGGCCGTGCAGGAACTCGCTTTTACCCTGGCGAATGGCAAATCCTATCTTATGGCAGCGATCGAGAAAGGGCTGGACATCGATGTATTCGCGAAGCGCCTGTCGTTCTTCTTCAATTGTCATAATAATTTCTTTGAAGAGATCGCGAAGTTCCGCGCCGCACGCAGAATGTGGGCGCGCATCACCAAAGAGCTTGGCGCTACGGATGAACGGGCGATGCAGCTCCGTTTCCATACACAAACAGGAGGCTCTACTCTTACGGCGCAGCAGCCCATGAATAATATCGTGCGTGTAACCAGCCAGGCGATGGCCGCGGTATTGGGCGGCACGCAGTCTTTACATACCAATGGGTTCGATGAGGCTTTGTCCCTGCCAACTGAAGAGGCTGCCAAGATCGCCTTGCGTACGCAACAGGTAATTGCTTTTGAAAGCGGGGTGACGGATACTGTGGATCCTTTGGCCGGCTCTTATTTTATGGAAGAGCTGACCGATACCATGGAAGCCGAAGCCTGGAAATATATTGAGCGGATCGATGCCATGGGCGGATCGGTGCAGGCGATCGAAGAAGGCTATATCCAGAAAGAGATCGCTGATGCTTCTTACCGGTACCAGACAGAAGTGGAGAGCGCAGAGCGGATCATTGTGGGGGTGAACAAATTCACAGAGCCTGCGGCTCCCCTTAAGGAGGTGTTCCGGGTCGATGATTCCATCCGTCAGGTACAGATGAAAAAGCTGGAGATCCTGAAAGCGGAACGCGACAACGAAAGGGTAGCGCAGCTGCTGGCGAAGCTGGAAGCCGATGCCAAAGGCCAAGCCAACCTGATGCCCGGCATTGTGGAAGCCGTTGAGGCCTACGCGACACTGGGCGAGATCGCGGATACCTTCCGCAGGGTCTTCGGAGAATATTAATCATCCTTACATACCATGATCAGAAAAAATCTTTTATGGATCAGCATGCTGGTAACGCTATCGGCATGCAGTCCCCATTATTACCAAAGCCGTCATACCGAGACGCTGAACAGGATCGGGCCCGGCAGTCCTGTTGATTCTTCCCTCATCAACGTATATCAACCTTATAAATTAAAGGTCGACTCGCAGATGAACCGGGTGATCGGCTATTCGGAAGAAGACCTGCAGAAAGCATTGCCGGAAAGCAAGCTGGGCAATTTCTTTTCCGACGCGATTGCCGAAACGGTGAAACGCCGCGGCATCGCTTTCGACTTTGCCATGCCGACCACGAACGGCGGGATCCGTACAGGCATTCCCAAGGGCGATATCAAGGTGAGCAACATCTTTGAGCTCATGCCTTTCGAAAATGAGCTGGTCGTGCTTACCCTGAAGGGTTCGGATGTTCAGAGCCTGGCTGATTTCATCGTCGGCAAGAACGGGCAGCCTGTATCCGGCATCCGGATCAGTGGCACTAAGGAGAAAGCCGAGACCATCAGCATCGGAGGCGAGAAGCTTGATCTGAACAGAACGTACCGTGTGCTCACGTCCGACTATTTAGCCGGTGGCGGCGACGGTATCGAAGCGTTCAAACGTGCGCTTCAGCAGGATAAGCTGGGGATCAAGGTCCGTGATGCGATCATGGAGTATATCCAGACAGAAACTCAACAAGGCAGAACTTTAAAACCTGAAACCGATGGAAGAATCCGTATTCAATAGCCGTCGCCGCTTCCTGAAGAACCTGGGCGGACTGGCAGCCATCGCCGCGATCTCGGCACGCCCGACAGATCTGTACGCGAAAGATGAGATCATCAAGCTCACCATCTTACATACGAATGATGTGCACAGCCGTGTGGAGCCTTTCCCGATGGACGGTTCCCGGAACCAGGGCATGGGCGGCACCGCGCGTCGTTCTGCGCTGATCAGGAAGATCAGGCAGGAAGAAGAGCATGTGCTCCTGCTTGATGCCGGAGATATCTTCCAGGGCACCCCTTACTTTAACTTTTATGGAGGTGAGGTAGAGCTGAAGCTGATGTCGGAGATGGGCTACGATGCCTCTACCCTGGGTAACCACGATTTCGACAATGGGGTGGAAGGCTTTGTAAAGCAGCTGCCTCATGCTAACTTTCCCTTCCTTTGCGCGAATTACGATTTCTCCGATACCCCATTGAACGGCCGCACCAGGCCATACCAGGTATTCCGTAAGGGTAACCTAAAGATCGGTGTATACGGTGTAGGGATCGAGCTGGAAGGGTTGGTAGAGAAGCGTAACTACGGCAATACCATTTACCTCGACCCGGTTAAAAAAGCGAACGAGATAGAAGCCATCCTGAAAAATGATCTGAAGTGCGATCTGGTCATCTGTCTTTCGCATCTCGGCTATAAATACAAGGAAGATAAAGTATCTGACCAGGTGCTTGCCCGCAACACAAAATGCACCGATCTGATCATTGGCGGTCATACCCACACCTTTATGGATCGCCCCGAAGTTTTACGTAACGCCGCAGGGGAGGAAGTGCAGATCTTCCAGGTAGGTTTTGCCGGGATCAACCTCGGGCGTGTCGACTACTATTTTGAGCGTGGAAAGAAGCGTAAAAACGCGGTAGGAATGAGCATGAAAATTGATGGGAATATTGTCAGGATTTAATGCTAAATTAAACCGGACTGAACGCCGCTGCCGGAGCCGTATTTTGCTACCCGGTTGATGATCAGAAAAATATATCTTTTCCCTGCGAAGCCTTTTCCTGTTTAACATAAGAGGGGAAAAAAATCGTTTGATTTGATTATCAGTTGATTAGCCTGAAATCCCTGAAAACACTAATAAAAACAGGGTTTTTAACATGTGTTGGGAAATACGTTTCGACTTCTTTTAACATAAATGAAAAATTTTTTTAACGAAAAATTAGCGTAGCGAACTGCAAACGCGGAATTGAATTATACAAGAGGAATTTGCATTTTTTTGTTAAGAAATTTTTTTAAATATTCGTTCTCCCTAAGGAAAGAGAAACTGGTTTTTTCTTTGTAATTGATACTCAATTTTTAATACGCTCAAAAGAATGGTGATCACATGTAATCTGGTTTGGGAGAATTGCCTCAAAATTATCAAGGACAACGTACCTTCACAAAGTTATAAGACCTGGTTCGAACCGATCAAGGCTTTAAAGCTGGAAGGAAATGTACTGACGATACAGGTGCCGAGTTTATTCTTCTACGAATGGCTGGAAGAACATTATGTAAATCTGTTAAGAAAAACGATCAAGCATGAGCTTGGACAGGATGCGCGCCTGGAATACAATATAGTGGTTGATAATGCGACCTCGAATACGAAGGCGCATACGATTAATATCCCTGCTTCTCCGAACGGCGAGCTGAAGAACCCTTCGGTACCTGTTCCGGTAAGCATCAATTCTTCTATCCGTAATCCTTTTGTGATCCCGGGGCTGAAGAAGATCAATATCGATTCCCAGCTGAACCCAAAATACTCCTTCGACAATTTCGTGGAAGGTGATTGCAACCGCCTGGCCCGTTCTGCGGGTTTCGCGGTAGCCAACAAGCCGGGAGGGACTTCCTTTAATCCTTTAATGATCTATGGTCCTACCGGTTTGGGTAAAACCCACCTGATACATGCCATCGGCGGCGCCATCAAGGACCGCTTCCCTGATAAGCAGGTGCTGTATGTAAATGCGGAAAAGTTTACGCAGCAGTTCGTCGAGTCGATGAAGAACAATACCATCAACGACTTTAAAAATTTCTACCAGCTGATCGATGTGCTGATCCTGGATGATGTGCACAACTTCGCGGGGAAAGAGAAGACACAGGATATCTTCTTCCATATCTTCAATGAGCTTCATCAAACCAATAAGCAGATCGTGCTGACATCTGATAAGGCGCCTAAGGACCTGATCGGTGTGGAAGACCGTTTGTTGTCCCGCTTTAAATGGGGACTGACAGCCGATCTCCAGATCCCGGATTTTGAAACCCGGATGGCGATCCTGTATAAGAAGATGCAGAATGACGGCATCGAGCTTCCGCAGGATGTGGTTGAATACGTAGCGCACAACATCGACAGTAATATGCGTGACCTGGAAGGAGCTATGGTTTCCTTGCTGGCTCACTCTACTTTGAACAAGAAAGAGATCGACCTGACGCTGGCCAAGCAGATGCTGAAGAATTTTATCAAGAACTCTACCAAGGAGATCTCGATCGAATACATCCAGAAGCTGGTTTGCGAATACTTCGAGGTTCCGGTGGAGATGCTGAAATCGCAGACACGCAAGCGTGAGATCGTACAGGCCCGCCAGATCTCCATGTACCTGGCGAAGAATCATACCAAATCATCGCTCAAGTCGATCGGTATGCACTTCGGCGGAAGAGATCACTCCACGGTGATCTACGCCTGCCAGACGGTAGAAGACCTGATCGATACAGACAAGAAATTCAGGGCATACGTAGCCGATATTCAGAAGAAGCTGAAGCTGAGCTAAAGCCAAAGAATACTGATAAGGAATCCCGGTTATAAAGCAGCATTGCTTTGAGCCGGGATTTTTTAATTCATCTTGAATTGGTCCTCCGAACGGTTGATCAGCTTTGAAGAGAATACCAGCACCTGGATCATCATCCCGATCACCACGGCGATCACGATCTGCAGGGTGGAAAGGAGATGCGAGCTTTTCACCACCGACCTGGAGCCCTTCATCAGCTCGCTCCCGATGTCCGACTGGATCGCCGTTAATTCGTTCAGGTGCTGAATGCTGGTCTGGAGCAGGTGCTTGCCCTTGCTGTTATATAAGTGCTGCGCAGATGAGCGCGATTCGTGCAGGCTCAGGTCGATGATCGCACCCTCGACCAGCTCATAATCGCGGATGGTGGTTTTAAAAGCTGCCAGCAGATGTGATTCCTTGGTGACAAGGTATGTCTTCTCAAAATCTTTGATCAGGGAATCGATAGCGGTATTGTATTGATGTACTTCCTGTTGTAATTCCTCGCGCGTAGAATTCCGGCCCGATAAGAGATAGGTCTCCATGAGCAATTGTTTCCGGTACAGGTTTTCGGTCAGGTAGAAGATATCCGTGGCCGGGATGAGCCGGTCGTTATAGATCGAAGAGAACGATTGGTTGATCTGTTCAATATTCTTTCGCTCCAGGATATTCGCGATAATGATCAGGGTCATGATCGCGCCCAGGAGCAGGGCTACTTTTAATTTCTGCTGGATAACAAACGTCCACTTCATACAAGGCTAAATATATGGTAAGTGGACGAATATAATGTTTTTGAAAGAGGGATCGAAGCCAGGCCTTACCAGCTGCCGCTGGCGCCTCCGCCTCCGAAGCTTCCGCCGCCAAAACCCCCGAAGCCACCGCCGCCCCTGCTTCCCCCGGAGAAATCGCCCCAGGATCCGCTGCCTCTTCCGCCTCCGCCCATCATCAGCATCCAGAAAGGGATATCCCGGCCGCGTGTTCCGAAGTTCTGGTGATTTCTCTTGCTCCTGCTCATCAGGAATACAAAAAGAATAAATAGGAAAATAATTACTCCGAATGAAACACTGTTCTCTTGCTTGCCATAGTTATCGGCAGTGTATTCGCCTGCCACGAATTTGAATATCGCGCTCGTTGCCTGGTCGAGACCCTGGTAATAGTTGCCCGATTTGAAGGCGGGTTTGATCTCCTGCTCGATAATACGTTTGCAGATGGCATCTGGTAATACGCCTTCCATGCCATAGCCGGTCTGGATAGTGATCTTGCGGTCGTCGATCGCCGCGAGGATCAGCACGCCATTATCCTTTTCTTTCTTCCCGATCCCCCATTGCTCTGCCAGCTTCACCGCATAATCGGAAACCTCGTATCCGTTCAGGCTTTTCACCAGTACAATGGCAACCTGCGAAGAGGTGGAATCGTTATAGGCTACCAGCTTGTGCTCAAGGGTATTGATCTCATCGGAAGAAAGGGTATTGCTGAAGTCGTTCACCAGCCGTGTGGAACGCGCTGGAAAATCCTGCGCAAATGCCAGGGAGCTGACGATACATATAATAAGTATGGAAATTATTTTTTTCATGGTGATCAGTTAAATGCGATGTCATCGGGTAATTCGTTCTTATCATTCTCGAGGTAAGGGAAATGCTTCTTCATCGCTTCGCCTACCAGGTGAATCCCCTCAACCAGTCCGCGCTTCAGGTCATCATTCTTAAAGTGCAGCAGCATGGCTTCTTTGGCTTCGTGCCAGAATGCAGGGCCGGTGAGCCGGTTAATGCCCACATCGCCGATCACGGCAAACTTATGATCTTCGGTAGCCAGGTAAATAAGCACCCCGTTCCGTTGTTTGGTCTTATGCATTTGCAGCTGCTTGAACTGGAAAGCCGCGCGGTCGAGCACATCCTTGGTGCAATAAGCTTCCACGAAAACCCGGATCTCGCCCGAGGTCTGGAATTCTGCTGCACGGATCGCATTTTTTATCTCTTCCTGATCTTGCTCAGAAAACTTCTTGATGCCCATAATAGTATAGGATTAAAAAATCCTCCCCGGAGGGAGGATCGTATCATTAAAATTGTACTTCCGGCGCTTTGTCGGCTCCGGCTTCTGCCTGGAAATAGCCCTTCTTGTCGAATCCGAACATAGAGGCCATAATATTATTAGGGAAGGTCCTGATCTTGGTGTTGTATTGCTGTGTCACCTCGTTGAATTTATTACGCTCTACGGTGATGCGGTTCTCGGTACCCTCCAGCTGCGCCTGCAGCTCCAGGAAATTCTGGTTCGCTTTCAGGTCCGGGTATTTCTCCACCACCACCAGTAATCTCGATAAGGCAGAAGACAATTGTCCCTGTGCCTGCTGGAACTGCTGGATCGATTCAGGGCTCAGCTTGCTGGGATCTACATTAACGGAGGTTGCTTTGGAGCGGGCTTCCGTTACCGCGGTAAGCACATCCTTTTCAAAGTTCGCGTACCCTTTGACCGTATTTACCAGGTTCGGGATCAGGTCGGCACGACGTTGATACACGTTTTCTACCTGTGCCCATTGAGAGCTCACCTGCTCATCCAGTTTAACCATACTGTTATAGCCGCAGCCCGATAATCCGAGCACCACTACTACTAAGGCGATAATGATTAAAGAAGTTCTTTTCATGTGTTTGGTTTTTTTCTTGTTTATTGCTGATTGTTCTTAAGGCAGACTGACCCGGGTCAGCCTTCCAAATTTATAAATAAATATTCATTAGCTTTGGTTTGTTTCAATAACATGAATTTGTTACAGGCGGGCATCGCAGCCTGCTTTTTCGGGATAATAACCTGACACATATTATATGATCAAAGAGATAGAAGTAGCCGTTTCCCCCGATATCATCTCGGAAGAGGAGCTGGTTAAAAAGGCGATCGCCTCCGCGTTGCATATTCCTGCCGCGAAGATCACGGGTTTTTATGCGCACAAGCGTTCCATCGATGCCCGTTCCCGGCAGGTAGTATTCCGCACACGTTATAAGGTTTATATGGATGAGCCCTTTCCGGGAATACCTGTAGCGGAGCTGGAATATCCCCCGCTTCCCGGAGATGCTCCCCGGGCTGTGATCGTGGGTGCGGGTCCCGCGGGACTCTTTGCCGCATTGCGTTGTATCGAGTTGGGCTGGAAGCCCCTGGTGCTGGAGCGTGGGAAGGATGTGAAGGAGCGCAGGCGCGACCTGGCCCGTATTAATAAGGAAGGGGTCGTAAACCCTGAATCCAATTACTGTTATGGGGAAGGCGGTGCCGGAACCTATTCCGATGGAAAATTATATACCCGCTCGACCAAGCGGGGAGATGTAGATAAGATATTAAGCGTATTCGTGCACTTCGGCGCCGATCCTGATATTATGGTGAATGCCCGTCCGCACATAGGAACCAATAAGCTGCCGCAGATCATTGTCGCCATGCGCGAGCAGGTCATCGCTTCGGGAGGAGAAGTGCGTTTCCAGGCGAAGGTATCCGATCTGCTGGTGGAAGAGAATAGTGTAAAGGGTGTGCAGCTCGAAAACGGAGAAACGATCCATGCCGCCGGGGTGATCCTGGCTACGGGGCATTCGGCCAGGGATATTTATGAGATGCTGCACCGCCGGAACATCAGGCTGGAAGCGAAACCCTTTGCCCTGGGTGTGCGTATTGAACATCCCCAGGAGGTGATTGACCAGGTGCAATACCATTGCGATGTGCGCCATCCGAATTTACCCCCTGCCTATTATAGTATCGTGGAGCAGGTAGAGGAGCGCGGCGTGTTCTCGTTTTGCATGTGCCCGGGAGGTATCATAGCCCCCTGCGCTACTGAGGAAGAAGAAATCGTTGTAAACGGCTGGTCGCCTTCGAAGAG
>CALNCF010000322.1 GCA_937875035.1 uncultured Sphingobacteriaceae bacterium
TGCCTGGTTTATAAAAACTACAGCTGTAAAGGACCGGATGGTGGAGCTGAATAAGACCATCAACTGGAAACCGGAATCGACCGGAACCGGACGATTCGGCAACTGGCTGGAGAACCTGGTCGACTGGAACCTTTCGCGTTCGCGCTACTGGGGTACTCCGTTACCGATCTGGAGAACAGAGGATGGTACCGAGGAGCTATGTATCGGTTCGGTAGAAGAGCTGAATACAGAGATCCGGAAATCGGTGTCCGCCGGCCTCATGACCGCGGAATTCACCATCAGCGACCTGCACCGCCCTTATGTGGATGATGTGATCCTGGTATCGCCATCGGGCAAGAAGATGCTGCGTGAACCGGACCTTATCGACGTATGGTTCGACTCAGGCGCCATGCCTTATGCACAATGGCATTATCCTTTTGAAAACCAGGATGAATTTAAGAATGCCTACCCTGCCGACTTTATCGCAGAAGGCGTAGATCAGACCCGTGGCTGGTTTTTTACCCTGCATGCCATCGCGGTAATGCTCTTCGATTCGGTAGCCTATAAGAATGTCGTATCCAACGGGCTCGTGCTCGATAAGAACGGCAACAAGATGTCCAAACGACTGGGTAATGCCGTCGATCCTTTTGAAACGATTGAGAAATACGGTGCCGACGCGACCCGCTGGTATATGATCAGCAATGCGGCGCCCTGGGATAACCTGAAATTCGACCTCGAAGGATTGGGAGAAGTGCAGCGTAAATTCTTCGGAACACTTTATAATACATACGCGTTCTTTGCCCTCTATGCGAATATCGACCAGTTCGAAATGAACGAGGCTGATATGATCCCGGTGAAAGACCGTCCGGAGCTCGACCGCTGGATCATCTCCGCGCTTCAGAAGCTGATCATCGAGGTACAGGACAGCTACGAGAACTATGAGCCGACCAAGGCTGCCCGTGCTATCCAGTATTTTGTGGATGAGCATTTGTCCAACTGGTACGTACGGCTTGCCCGCCGCCGCTTCTGGAAAGGAGAATTAACTGATGATAAGAAGGCCGCTTACGAAACCCTGTATGAGTGCCTGTCGGTGATCTCCCAGCTGATGAGCCCGGTAGCACCGTTCTTCGCGGAATGGCTGTATAAGAACCTCTCCGGGAATAACACCAACGTGCCCGAATCGGTACACCTGACCTATTGGCCGGAAGTAAAGAATGACCTGGTAGATGAGGAGCTGAACGAGTGTATGACCCTCGCCCAGGATATTTCTTCCCTTATTCTCTCACTGCGTAAGAAAGTCAGCATCAACGTGCGCCAGCCTTTGGGCCGTGTATTGTTACCGATACTGGATGAACGTTTTGAGCAACGGGTAGAGAAGATCAAGCAGCTGATCCTTTCTGAAACGAACATCAAAGAAATAGAATATATCAAGGATACGGCAGGCTTCATCAAGAAGAAGATCAAGCCGAATTTCAAAGCCCTCGGCTCCAAAGTAGGAAAAGACATGAAGGATGTCGCAGCGATCCTGACCGGGATGTCGCAGGAAGAAATTAATCTTTTTGAACAAAACGGAGCTTGTGCTGTCTTAGATGGAAAATATTCTGTTATCTTGGACGAAGTAGAGGTGATCGCGGAAGATGTGCCGGGTTGGTTAGTCAACAACATGGGGAAACTTACCGTAGCGCTGGATGTGACAATCACCGAAGAACTGAGGAATGAGGGGCTGGCAAGAGAATTGATCAACAGGATCCAGAACCTGCGTAAAGACAAGGGTTTTGAAGTAACTGACCGCATAAATGTGACAATCGTTCAAAATCAGTTGGTTAAGGATGCTTTGAATAATAATTTAAACTATATTTGCGCCGAAATTCTGGCCACAGGTATCGATTTACTTGAAGAGATACCTTCAAACATGGAAAGGGTAGAAATAAATGAAAAAGAAGTCTACATCCGCATCGAAAAAGCAAACTAAAGCAGCCAAAGCGCCTGCGAAGAAAGTTGCTGCGAAACCTGTAAAAAAGGCGGCTCCTAAAAAAGCAGCCCCTGCTAAAGTGAAAGCGGCTGCAAAACCTGCTGCAAAGAAAACTGCTCCGAAGAAGGCAGCAGCCAAAGCTCCGGTGAAAAAGACCGCGGCCAAAGCGCCGGTTAAAAAGGCAGCGCCTAAGAAAGCGGCGGCGAAAGCGCCTGTGAAGAAAGTAGCTCCAAAGAAGGCGGCAGCAAAGACTCCGGTAAAAAAAGCAGCGCCTGCAAAAAAGGCCGTGGCGAAAAAACCAGTAGCGAAAGCACCGGTAAAGAAAGCCGCTCCTAAAAAAGCCGTGACCAAAGCCCCGGCTAAAAAGGTAGCGCCTAAGAAAGCAGCAGCGAAAGCGCCTGCAAAGAAGGTTGCTCCAAAGAAAGCAGTAACAAAAGCACCGGTAAAAAAAGCAGCACCTGCGAAAAAGGCCGTGGCGAAAAAGGTGGCAGCTGTTAAGAAGCCGGTAGTGAAAGCGCCGGTAAAAAAAGCAGTGGCTCCAAAAGCTAAACCGGCGGCAACGAAAAAAGCAGCGCCTGTGAAGAAAGCGCCGGAAATCAAGAAACCTATTGTTAAAACAGTATCCCCTGCCGCTGAAAAACCGGCAAGCGTACAAAATACCGTGAAGGAGAAAGCAGTGAAAGAAACACCAAAACCGAATACGAATACCCCATCGCCGGGAAAGGAAGCTGAGAAAAAGACGGAAACGACGGGTTCAGAAAAAACACGTTACTCTGATGCAGAATTACAGGAGTTCAAAGACCTGATCAACAGAAAGCTTGCATCTGCCAAAGAAGAATTATTACTGCTCACCGAAACGCTGAGCAACCCGAACGGAAACGGAACGGATGATACAGCCGGTACCTTTAAAGTGCTGGAAGATGGTTCTGCGACCCTGGAGAAAGAACACGTAAACCAGCTCGCAGCACGTCAACGCAAGTTCGTGGATCAGCTGGAAGCAGCCCTGGTTCGTATTGAGAACAAAACATACGGGATTTGCCGCGAAACCGGTAAACTGATCCCGAAAGAACGATTAAGAGCCGTGCCACATACAACCTTAAGTATGGAAGCAAAGCTTCGCCAGAACTAATTCATTCAATAAATTATTTCGTTTAAAAGTATGCAGAGATTACCTTTGCATACTTTTTTTATACACCAAACACACATTGAAGACCTATATTAAAGCCATACTGATCATCTTCCTGGTGCTGCTGGCCGACCAATGCCTCAAACTCTGGATCAAAACCAATATGTATATCGGCGAAGAGTTCCATATTATCGGCAACTGGTTCATCATTCACTTTACAGAGAATAATGGCATGGCCTTCGGACTGGAGCTGGGCGGCGACTACGGGAAGCTGGCGTTGAGCCTGTTCCGTGTCATCGCGGTCTTCGGGATCGGTTATGTGCTTCATTATGTGATCCAGCGTAAATATCACTTCGGATTGATCGCCTGCGTAAGCATGATCCTGGCCGGGGCTCTGGGCAATATCATCGACAGTGTGTTCTATGGCAGGCTTTTCGGCTACGAGAACTGGCTGCACGGGCGTGTGGTAGACATGTTCTACTTCCCGATCATCGACGGCTTTTACCCGGATTGGGTGCCTTTCTGGGGAGGGGAGCAATTCGTGTTCTTCCGGCCGGTATTCAACCTCGCCGATGCCGCCATCAGCGTGGGTGTGATCACCATCTTCCTTTTCCAGAAGAAATTCATGGTTCAGAAGATGATCGGCGATGATACCGAAAGCGCCGATAACCATTCAATTGTTACAGAAGAAACTGCATCCCGGGAACAATAATCCCGGGATTTTTCCTTTTTAGGAATAATGGCTGATCACCGCCATATCTTTATTCATCACCGGAAAAACTTTTTAAACGATAACCTATGAAAAAAATCATGCTGATGATCGCCCTGTTCGCAGCAGCTACGCTGGGAGCACAGGCGCAAACCGAATCAAAGACCATTACCCGCAAGATCGAGGTAAGCGGCAGCGCCGAAAAAGAGATCACACCCGACATCATCTATTTCAGCATCTCGCTGAAGGAATATTACGACGGCAAGACCAAGGTGAACATCGACAAGCTGGAGAAAGACCTGCAAAAAGCGGTAACCGATGCGGGTATCCCGAAGGAGAACTTCACCATTAATAACATCTACGGATATAACTATAGCTGGAACCAGAAGAAGGACCCGAACTTCGAGGCGCGTAAGCAATACCGTTTGAAGCTGGGCGACCTGAACAAGATCAATTCGATACTGGGTAAGCTGGATCCGAAATCGATCGAGTACGTGAACATCGACAGCTATGATCATTCCAAGCTCAACGAATACAAAAAAGAATTGCTGGTGCAAGCCTTACAAGCATCCCGGGATAAAGCGACCTACCTGCTGGCTGGCATCGGGGAAAAATGCGGCGCTGTCCTGGAGATCCAGGAAAGCGATGGCAGCAATTACCCGGCTCCTTATATGCTGAAGAGCCAGCGCGTAATGGCAGAAGCCAATTACGACGGGGGCATGCAACAGGACATCGACTTTAAGACCATTAAGCTCAGCTACCAGGTGCGTGCCGTTTACGAGATCGTGAAATAAGCGCTCCTGCCCTGAAACGAAAAGAGTCCCGGTTAAACCAAACCAGGACTCTTTTTTTATGTCGGTACAGCAATTTTAGCTGATCATATCGAAGCCTGTGTAAGGCACCAGCACCTCCGGGATACGGATACCCTCCGGGGTCTGGTTATTCTCCAGGAGCGTCGCCACAATGCGTGGCAGGGCTAAGGCGCTTCCGTTCAGGGTGTGAACCAGCTGGTTCTTCCCGTCTTTATTCCTGAAACGGCATTTCATCCGGTTCGACTGGTAGGTTTCGAAGTTAGAGGTCGAGCTTACTTCCAGCCAGCGACCCTGCGCCGTTGAATAGGTTTCGAAGTCGTAGGTTAAGGCCGAGGTAAAGCCCATGTCGCCGCCGCATAAGCGCAGCACACGGTATGGGATCTCCAGCTTCTCCAGCAGTCCTCTTACATGCATCACCATCTCTTCGAGAATATCGTATGATTTTTCCGGGTGAACGATCTGTACGATCTCCACCTTATCGAACTGGTGCAGGCGGTTCAGTCCACGCACATGCGCGCCATACGAGCCCGCTTCCCTGCGGAAACAAGGGGTATAGCCTACATTCTTCAATGGGAGATCTTCTTCCTTTAAGATAACATCACGATACAGGTTCGTGATCGGCACCTCAGCGGTCGGGATCATAAACAGGTTATCGGTTTGCATATGGTACATCTGCCCTTCCTTATCCGGAAGCTGCCCGGTACCAAAGCCCGATTCCTCGTTCACCATCAGCGGCGGCATGATCTCGAAATAGCCGGCCTTCTGCGCTTCGTCGAGGAAAAAATTGATCAACGCGCGTTGCAGGCGGGCACCCTTACCCTTGTATACCGGGAAGCCGGCGCCTGTTATTTTCGTACCTAATTCAAAATCGATGATATCGTACTGGCTGGTCAGTTCCCAATGCGGCTTCGCTCCATCGTGCAGGGTTGGAATGGTTCCCCACTCAAGCACCACTTCATTCTCTTCGGGAGTCAGACCGAATGGAACAGAGGTGTGTGGAAGATTCGGCATGAGCACCAGCTTTTCGTGCAATTGCTTTTCTACCTCGCTCAGCTCATGGCTCAGGCGCTGGATGTCTTCTTTAAAAGAAGCGCTTTTCACCTTGATCGCTTCTGCTTCGTCTTTCTTTCCCGAGCGCATCAGTTCGCCTACCTGTTTCGCCAGCGCATTCGCTTCGGAAGCGACCTGGTCGTTCTGGTTCTGGATACTTTTACGCTGATCATCGAGTGCGATCACTTCGTCGACCAGCTCAGGTTGTTTAAAATTCTTTTTCCTCAATCCTTCTAAAACCTGCTCCTTATTCTCGCGGATATAATTAACTTGCAGCATATTTATTGTTTCCGGCAAAGATAGGAAATTATTGATGTGCTGGCAGGAGGATTTTACAGATCACCGCAGCCTTCCGTCTGTTCATAATGCCGGCCAGAAATAATAGAATAGTCAGCTATGACCGGTAAGCTATACCTTATTCCCACTCCCATCGGAAACCTGGAGGACATTACCCTGAGAGCCTTACGGATCTTGAAAGAGGTGGATGTGCTGCTGGCGGAAGACACCCGTAACGGCGGGCAGCTTCTCCGTCATTTCGGGATCGAAAAGAAACTGTTCGCCCATCATCAGCATAATGAGCATCACGCCTTGAAAGAAGTGGTCCGTTTCCTGAAAGAAGGCCAGAGCGTGGGGCTGATCAGCGATGCCGGTACCCCTGGTATTTCCGACCCGGGCTTCCTGCTGGTACGCGAATGTATCCGGGAAGAGATCGCTGTTGAAACATTGCCGGGCGCCACGGCCTTTGTGCCTGCGCTGGTCAATTCAGGCCTGCCCTGCGACCGTTTTCTATTCGAGGGTTTTCTCCCGGTAAAGAAAGGACGGCAGACCAAGCTCAAGGCGCTGGCATTGCTCGATGTCACCATCATTCTCTATGAATCACCGCACCGGCTGCTCAAGACCCTCGATGAGCTGATGGCTCATTTCGGAGCAGAGCGACAAGCCAGCGTATCCAGGGAACTGACAAAGATGTTCGAAGAAACCGTACGCGGCACCCTCGCAGAGATCAAGACCCATTTCGAAACCCATGTAATAAAAGGGGAGTTCGTTATGTGCATTGCCGGTACCGAATAAACTCATATATCACCACGCGATCATTCATTTTATCATGAAGAAAAACACCCGATTTTTTTATGCAGCAGGAAGCGCGTTATTGCTTTGGCTGGCCTGGCCTCCCTTTGTTTTCGCCCCACTGCTGTTCATTGCTTTTGTTCCGCTTCTGATGATCGAAGACGAGCTCTTCATGGCCAATGATCCCAAGTCATCCCGCAAATTATTCGGCTATACCTTCCTCACCTTTGCGATCTGGAATATCGCTGACACCTGGTGGATCTGGAACGCCGCCGCGATCGGTATGATCATGGCTTTCCTGCTGAACGCCTTCCTCATGAGCCTGCCCTTTTTCATCTATCATAAATCGCGCAGGTACCTGCACCAGTCGTATGCGTTAATGCTGCTGGTCGCCTCCTGGCTGGCTTACGAATATTTTCACCTGCACTGGGACCTGTCATGGCCCTGGATGAACCTGGGCAATGGCTTCGCCAAGATGCCTTCAATTGTTCAGTGGTATGAGTATACCGGGGTTTTCGGCGGAAGCCTTTGGGTGCTCGCGGTAAATGTGCTGCTCTATCGTCTCATCCGCCGCTTCGCGCAGGCACCTGCAGGGATCAGTGCCCGGCAACGCCTATACGCGGCCCTGCCCTTATTCACCACCCTGGTCATCCCGGTGATCATTTCACTGGGGATCTATTCTGATTACGAGGAGCCTTTCAACCCCAGCATCAACGTGATCGTACAACCGAACATCGATCCATATAATGAAAAGTTCGACGAGCTGCCGGCAGAGATCCAGATCAGGAGAATGATCCACCTGTCGGATTCCCTGGGACAGAAAAACACGGAATTCTTTCTCTGGCCGGAAACCGCTCTGCAGGGGGGCATCTTCGAGAACGACCTCAGCAGGGATTACCATGTGTCGCTGGTCAGGAATTTCATCACCAGGTATAAGAACGGGAATGTGCTCACCGGCGCCAGCACTTACAGGCAATACGATAAGAAGGAAACGCCTACAGCCAGGGTATACAGCAACGGGCAGTGCTGCTACGACGCCTACAATACCGCCCTCTTCATCGAGTCCTTCTCCCCGGAAGTACAGGTATATCATAAATCGAAGCTGGTTCCCGGCGTGGAGCAGATGCCCTATCCCGGTCTCTTCCGTTTCCTGGAACCCTTAGCGGTAAACCTCGGGGGCACCTCCGGAAGCCTGGGTAAACAGGCAGAGCCTACCGTGTTCCATACCCGCAGCGGCATTGCTGTTGCACCGGTCATTTGCTACGAATCCATTTACGGGGAATATCTTACAGAGTATGTGCGTAAGGGCGCGCAGTTCATTGCCATCGTAACGAACGACGGCTGGTGGGGTAACACACCCGGCTATATGCAGCATGCAGATTACGCCCGCCTGCGTGCCATCGAAACACGCCGGAGCATTGCACGCTCTGCCAATACGGGCATCTCCTGCTTCATCAACCAGCGTGGCGATATTACAGCGCAAACCAGTTGGTGGACCGCGACCGCGATCAAGGGAGAGATCAACCTGAACGACCGCCTGACCTTTTACAGCATTTATGGAGATTATATCGGGAAGGCCGCATCGGGGCTTACCCTGCTGGCCATACTCTTCCTGCTCGTCAGGAGCCGCCGGAAATAATCTGCCAATAAAAAAGAGCCCTGTGATATGCGGGGCTCTTTTTATATAAGTGCGATGTATGTATTTCAATAACTGGCAACGATCGGCATTCGCCTGCCCATACCAAAGGCTTTAGGCGATACCCTTAAGATCGGCGGGGTCTGGTAACGTTTATATTCGTTACGGTTCACCAAGGTGGTGATGCGCTTTACGAGGACTTCCTCATGTCCCACACGGATCAGCTCCGCTGCGCTCATATGTTCTTCGATATAATCGTACAGCACCTTATCCAGCGTATCATAATCAGGCAGGGAATCCGAGTCCTTCTGGTCAGGACGAAGCTCCGCGCTTGGCGGTTTCGTGATCGTATTCAAAGGGATGATCTCCCCGTTCCGGTTAATGTACCGGGCCAGCTCAAACACCTGGGTCTTGTACACATCACCGATCACCGAGATTCCTCCGCACATATCACCGTACAGGGTGCCATAGCCAACTGCAGCCTCGCTTTTATTCGAAGTGTTCAAAAGGATATGACCGAACTTGTTCGAAAGCGCCATCAGCAGCACCCCACGCGCACGCGCCTGCAGGTTCTCCTCGGTCAGGTCTTCAGCCAAACCTTCGAATTGCGGCTTCAGCGTAAGCAGATACTGGTCGACAATATTTTTAATGGGAACGATCTCGTAGGGTACCGACAGCTTTTCGGCAAGAGCTACCGCATCGTTTATGGAATGATCGGATGAATACTTAGAGGGCATCAGCACCGCCAGCACATTTTCACTCCCCAGGGCTTCAGCAGCCAGGGCGCAAACAACTGCGGAGTCGATCCCTCCCGACAAGCCCAGGATCGCTTTACGGAAACCTGACTTCCGGAAATAATCCCGTACTCCCAGGATCAGGGCATCATGGATCTTTTCTATGTCGGAACGCTTCCTGACAGGAACCGGCGACACCTGTTCCGTATCAACAACCTGCATATCCTCTTCGAAATAATGAAGCTCTTTGATGATCTCTCCCGATGCGTTCATGGCCAGGGAGCCTCCGTCGAAGATCAGCTCTGTTTGCGCGCCGGCATAGTTCACATACACTAAGGGCAGCTGGTATTTACGGCAGTTATTCGCCAGCATAGCCTTCCGGGCATCTTCATGCTTATAATCGAAGGGAGAGGCCGCGATATTGATCATCAGCCCGGGCTTCTGCCGGATGAGCTCATCCATCGGCGACATCACATATAAAGGATTCTCGTCGATATTCCACAGATCCTCGCAAATGGTCAGCGCTATTTTTTCGCCTTTATATTCAAAGCATTCGAACGTGCGGTTCGGCTCGAAATGACGGTACTCGTCGAAGATATCGTATGTAGGCAAGAGTGTCTTATGTACCTTATGACGGATCGCTCCGTCGTACAAAACATATGCGGAATTGAAAAGGTCCTTACCCTCGGCTTCAGGGTTTACAGAAGGTGTGCCGATAATACAGGCTATATCCGTACAATGCGCTGCGATAGCATTTACAGCCTCCTCACACTTAAATACGAAGTCTGCGTAATCCAGGAAATCACGGGCCGGGTATCCGCAGATACTCAGCTCAGGGAAC
Organism: uncultured Sphingobacteriaceae bacterium; assembly: GCA_937875035.1. GTDB lineage: Bacteria > Bacteroidota > Bacteroidia > Sphingobacteriales > Sphingobacteriaceae > CALNCF01. The sequence continues at coordinate 9,928 of CALNCF010000322.1, forward strand.
ATCACCATGTCGGCTTTTGCCTCCGGCCCTTTTTCGAACTGCACACGGCC
>CALNCF010000323.1 GCA_937875035.1 uncultured Sphingobacteriaceae bacterium
CTAATGAAATTAAATATCGATTTTACACCCACTGTTTCCAGCATTTTTTGTGTATCGGCGGTATTTGGCGCGATGTGACGTCCTTCGAAAGACTCGCGGTAATCGATATTTAATTTCATTAGAGATAAGGAATTGGTGCGGCAAAAATAGAGATTTTTACCGCCAATAACAACATAGGCGGGGAGCTGCCGGCATGAACCAGGGGCCAGTACCGGCGTTTTTCAGGGCTTAAAGGCTTTCGCGTAGTTGTTTGAGGTAAAGCTGGATGGTGTTTTCCAGTCCGAAGTACAGAGCGTCGCATACGAGGGCATGCCCGATGGAAACCTCGGCCAGGGCAGGGATCTGTTGGTTCAGGTAGGCCAGGTTATGCAGGTCGAGGTCGTGCCCGGCATTGATGCCGATACCCAGCGCGGTGGCTTTACGGGCAGCCAGCACATAGGGTGCAACGGCTGCTTCCCGGCCGGTATGGTAGGCGCTGGCATAGGCTTCGGTATACAGCTCGATGCGGTCGGTGCCGGTTTGGGCGGCGCCTTCGATCATGCTTGTTTCCGGGTCGACAAAAATAGACACCCTGATCCCGGCATCCTTAAACGTGCGGATCACTTCGCGCAGGTATGCTTGGTGGCTGATGGTATCCCATCCATGGTTAGAGGTAAGCTGGTTCTCCGAATCGGGAACCAGGGTAACCTGGTCCGGCAGTGTGGCCAGCACCAGGTCCACGAACTTTTGCTCGCGAGGGTTGCCTTCAATATTAAACTCGGTGCTTATTACTTCTTTCAGCGCGTACACATCGGCATAACGGATATGCCGCTCATCAGGCCGGGGGTGAACGGTGATCCCCTGCGCGCCGAAACGTTCGCAGTCGAGAGCCACTTGTACCAGGTCGGGATTGTTGCCTCCGCGTGCGTTCCGCAGCGTAGCGATCTTGTTGATGTTCACAGATAAACGTGCCGGCATATGTATGTGTAATGAGGATACAAAAATAGCCCATTCTTTTGAAACGGGCTATTTTTTGTTTGATGTGGTCTGGGTGTGATGATCACCTGATCTTTTTCGCTTCCATCTTGCGTCCCTGGGTAAGGGTAAGTCCGGTAACGGTTCCTGCTGCGTCCATCTTGAAATCGATCTTCGCGTCCACTACTTTTAAAAAGAAGCTCGTCTCTGATTTCGCGAAGACCTCGAACTTATCCTGCCCGGTGGCCTGGGCATAGAAGCGGTCGCCATCGAGGCTGAACTCGAGGGTAAAGCCCGGAGCCAGTTCATATACGCCCAAATATTTCCGGAGGATGCCTGCAGGGACTTTGATCTCCTGGCCCGCTACCGGGAGCGGGAGATCGGTCTTCCTGTTTACATCCACCGGACCGAAAGCCATCGGGTAATTGTACACATCCATCGACACCACCTTTTTCTTTTTATCCCGGTTGAAATGAAAACGCTGCGGACTATCCTTGATGAAGAAGTCATCGCTGCCTGAAGACAGGAGCTCTGTTTTGGAGCGTCCGCTGCGCTGAATGTACAGCCTGTTATCTTCCACGAATACGTTCCTGTATATTTTGTCGTTGCCGCTGTTGGTTACTAATCGTCCGCCCAGGAGGTTTACCTCGTATACTCCTTCATATTCTTTGAGGTTCGTTTTCGTATTCACTACAGCCGGGTCGCCGGTGGGCTGGTCGAGAAGGACCAATACACATTTTCGCATCTGGTCGATCGACGATACGGCGGTGGTGTTGGTCAGAGATACGAGGTAGATATTCTTTTCCGGCAGGTAGATCGCATCGGCCAGGTATCCGCCAATGGCTCCGCCATGGGCGATAACGCGGAAGTTCCCGACCTTGTTGATCTGCCATCCGTAGCCGTAATGGGTATCCTGTCCGTTGGTAAGCCTGAATGGAGTATACGCTTGTTTCAATAATTCAGGTCTGATGATCTTCCCGCTTAGCAACGCGTTGTTCCATGCGGCCATGTCGGCGGTGGTAGACATAATGTTCCCGGCTCCGATGGGCCATGACCAGCTGTACGGGCGGGTGCGCTCTAAGCCATGCTCGCCGCCAGCGTCATAACCCTGCGCCCGGTTCATAATGATGTCGGTATTGCTTCCGAAGCAGGTATGATCCATCCCGGCAGGCTTGAAGAGATGCTCCCGGATAAAATTGGCATAGCTTTGCCCGCTTACCTTTTCGATGATATAGGCCGCGAGGAAGAAGCCAGAATTGGAATAGCTCCACATGCTTCCGGGTTCAAACAGGAGGGTGCTGTCTTCAAAGCTTTTCCTGATCTCTTCCATGCTCTTGTCGGTCGTGATCATCTCCGAAAATCCCTGCATCTCGGTAAAGCTCCTGATCCCGCTGGTGTGGGTTATCAGGTTCTCTACGGTAATGTGCCTGCCATGTGTGTTATAGTCCGGGATGTATTTAGTGATGTCTTCTTTCAGATCGACCTTCCCCTGCTGAACCAGCACGAGAATGCCAACAGCCGTAAATTGCTTGCTGGTGCTGCCGATGGCGAACACGTGCTCCGGCCGGATCGGGATCCGTTCTTCCATATTGGCCATGCCATGGGTTTCGGTCATGATTACCTGGCTGTTCTGGATCAGCATCATCGAGCTGCCCGGAAGGCTGTCGGGGTAAGCTTCTTTCAGTATCTCCCGGATCTTTTGCTGCTGTGCAGGTGTAACGGTTTGCTGAGCCTGGAGCGATGTAACCACGCCGAACAGGAACAGGCTGAAAATAATAAGTATGTTTTTTCTCATAGTGAATGAATTGATGAACGAATATAGGTGATCCGCCAGGCGCGCGATGAAGAACGATTGTAGAAAACAGGTTACAAAGCATAAAAAAAGGGAACCTGTATGAGGTTCCCTTTTCGCAATTCTTGTCTTGCTGATTAGTATCTGTACGCATCGTTCTTGAACGGACCGTTCTTCGGAACGCCAATGTACGAAGCCTGTTCATCGCTCAATTCTTCCAGCTCCACGCCGATCTTCGCTAAGTGCAGGCGCGCTACTTTCTCATCAAGATGCTTAGGCAGTGTGTATACTTTGTTTTCATACTGTGCAGTATTGGTCCAGAGTTCTAACTGTGCGAGGGTCTGGTTAGTGAACGAGTTCGACATCACGAACGACGGGTGACCGGTTGCGCAGCCCAGGTTTACCAGGCGGCCTTCAGCCAGCACGATAATATCTTTACCGTCTACATTGTATTTATCTACCTGTGGTTTGATCTCGATCTTGGTATTGCCATAGTTCTCGTTCAGCCAGGCCATATCGATCTCGTTGTCGAAGTGACCGATGTTACAAACGATCGCTTTGTCCTTCAACATTTTGAAATGCTCGCCGCGAACGATATTGAAGTTACCGGTTGCTGTTACCACGATATCGGCTTCTTTAATGGCTGTGGCCAGCTTCTTTACTTCGTAGCCTTCCATCGCAGCCTGTAATGCACAGATCGGGTCAATCTCGGTAACGATCACACGCACACCCGCATTTGATAATGAATCCGCAGAGCCCTTACCCACATCGCCATAACCGCAAACAACAGCCACTTTACCAGCCATCATTACATCGGTCGCGCGACGGATCGCATCTACCAGCGATTCGCGGCAGCCATATTTGTTATCGAATTTAGATTTGGTAACAGAGTCGTTCACATTGATCGCAGGGATCGGCAGGGTGCCGTTCTTCATGCGATCGTATAATCTCAGTACACCGGTGGTTGTTTCTTCCGACAGACCTTTGATTTCCTTGATCAACTCCGGGTATTTGTCGAATACCATATTGGTCAGGTCACCGCCGTCATCGAGGATCATATTCAATGGCTTGCGATCCTCGCCGAAGAACAGGGTCTGCTCAATACACCAGTCGAACTCTTCCGCATTCATACCCTTCCAGGCATAAACCGAAATGCCGGCAGCCGCAATGGCAGCCGCAGCGTGATCTTGTGTAGAGAAGATATTGCAGGATGACCAGGTCACTTCTGCACCCAGCTCTGCCAGGGTTTCAATTAAAACGGCAGTCTGGATCGTCATATGAAGACAACCGGCAATGCGTGCGCCTTTTAAGGGTTTGGATGCTCCGTATTCAGCTCTTAATGCCATTAATCCGGGCATTTCCGCTTCAGCCAGCTCGATTTCTTTACGACCCCACTCTGCTAATGAGATATCTTTTACTTTGTACTTTACGTAGGTATCTACCATTTTATTTAGATTTTATCAATTTCTTAAGAAGTGCAAAATTAGGGCATTTGTTTATGAAAACCAAACCTTTATCCTGCTGCCCCTGCCGGTTGCGTTCCGTATAATCCGGTGTTGTCTGGACTGGATTATTAGAACAAAAAGACGTTTTAGTGCAGCGTTTTTTATTTATTTTATTCTGATAATCAATATATTGTATTTTATTTTGAAGCTTGTTAAGAAAGATGCACGGTTTTTGTAAAATCAGCGTGTCTTCTATTTTCTCAAGCTATGATCAAAAAAATACTCCTTTCTGTATTGCTTTTTTTGGCAACTACCCAGTTATTCGCTACCCACATCGTTGGTTACGATATGGCAATGATCCATGTCTCGGGCAATAACTATAAATTCCGCCTGAACTTCTTCCGCGACTTTAAGAACGGTTTGGTCGACAATGCGACGACCGGCTTCAGGATCTGCGCGAAGAGCAATCCCGGTGTAGCGGTTAAGAGTGTGACACTTTCTATGGTGGGTACTCCCAAGCAGGTAGAGTACAAGCCGGAAGACTGCGCGCCTCCGGGACTGGTGGCGTATGTGGAGAAACGTGTGTATGAGGTTACTACCGACCTGTCGATGTGTACCGACCCGGGAGGGTATTATATCTTTGCGACCGATGGCGCCCGTAACTCCGGGATCCAGAACCTGCCTGGTGGCGGTAACCAGTCGATCGAGTACGTGATGGAGTTCCCGGCCGTGGCCCTGCCGCAGTTTGCCGGTCATAACTCCCCAGGCTTTAATAAAGACCCTTTGACCTTTTTCTGCGTGGGCAGACCTTATAATATCGACTGGCAGCTGATCGACCCGACCCCGGGCGATTACTATGTATGCAGCAATACCCTGCCCCTGGATCAGGTGGGTGCAGGTTATCCATATAACCCTATTCCATACGCCAGCGTGAACGGTTATAATGTGAACTATAACATTATGGATGGCGTTCCGGATGTGAACATCAACAGCACCAACGGGATGATCAGCTTCCTTCCGACCAAGATCGGTAACTACCAGTTAGCATTCCTGGTGGAGGAGTACGGCTCGAACGGGGTGAAAAAGGGCGAGATCCGCCGGGAGATACAGGTTACGACGGCCTTATGCCCAACGGCGCCGCCGATCACGACGAACCGGGAGAGGGAGGGCGGCAAGATCACGACCACGGCCTCAGGGCACGCGGGCGCGGGTTCCGCTGCGGCCTCCCGTGACGGAGGAGAGGTGAACACGATCATCGACACGATCTATGTGAACGAAGGGATTCGGAAGTGCATCCAGTTCACCTCGCTGGATGACCCGAACGATTCGCTGGTGATGACGGTCTACGCGGACCCCTCGGAGAACGTGTTCGATCCGAACCTGTTCGGTGCAACCTTCGGTGCGATCGGCCATACCTCCAATAAGTTCATCATTCAAGGGGTGGGCAGCGTACAGGGTGAGTTCTGCTGGAAGCCGGATTGCAAGCTGGCGCGGGAAGAGCCTTACCAGTTCACGCTGATCACGCGTGATAACTCCTGCCCGGTACCTTTCTATGATACCTCATTGGTGAAGATCTTTGTGCGGGCGTATGAGAACCTGAGCCCGGAATGGGTATCCCCGGTGACCTTCGACGGTGCGACGCTTCAATACTTCATGAACGCCGGAGAAACGCTGGTGTTCGATACCGACAGTATGATCAAGGTGACAGACCCGAACGACCCGATCCGGACGAGCCAGAACGTGGACATCCGGTTCGTGAACATGGAGTTAGAGCCGAAGCTGAACAATGCGCAGCTGAACAACAACCCGGGTGTGCTCCAGGCAACGGGTACCTTCGAGTGGAAGACCCAGTGCGAGTGGGCACGTTTCGATCCGTACCGCCTGAAATTCATCGCCTTCGATAACGATTGCGCGGCCCCGGATACGATTGCCTTTTATGTGGAGGTCTTCCTGCTGGAGACCCCGAACTGGGTGCCGGACTATGATACGAGCGTGACCAAAGAAGAATATCATGTGAAGCTGGGCGAGACCCTGACCTTTACGGTTCGTGCGACCGACAGCCTTCCTTACGCGGAGAACCGCTATAATAACATTACCCTGAATTTTGACAAATCCTCGTTCGATGCCGTTACCAGCGGGGTATCCCCGGTGATCGCCAACGCGACAGGAGCGCCGAACGTAAGCTCGGTGTTCAGCTGGACCCCGAACTGCGATAATGTTCGTCCGGAGCCCTACGAGCTGATCTGTACGATCTACGATGATGCCTGCGTACGTCACGAACGTCCGAAGAAGATCTATGTCTACGTGGACGGCCCGATCAACGACGCACCTCATTTTATCCATACCCCGCCTGCCGCGACCCATATCCTGGATACGACGATCGAAGCCGGCAAGATCTTTACCTATACAGTATCTGCCAAGGATACGAATACGGTCTACAAATCAGTGAAGATCGATGTGGTGAGCGAGATCCTCTCGGGAGCGGTGCTTCCGGTAGCGACCACGAGCCCGATCGCCTACGAGGTAGACTCCAATGAAGTGACCCTGACCTGGGCCACGGTGTGCGACAACATCCGCACGGCTCCTTACCAGATCCGTTTCTATGCGATGGACGACGCCTGTCCGAAGCCATCGGTAGACACCTTTACGGTGAACCTGACGGTGGTGGAGAAACCAAATGATGTTCCGGAGTTTAATCCCGCCATTACGGATGTGACCAAGACAAGCTTCGAGGTGATGCCGGGAGAGACGCTGTCGATCCTGTTAGCCTCGACCGACCTGCAGCCTGCTGACGGGGTGGTGATCGACACGGTATTCACGAGCATCCCCAAATCGTTCCGGAACCAGCCGCTGTTCCAGCGTGATTCCACGACCGGTGGAGCCAATACGAGCTTTGACTGGCTGATCGACTGTGAGCATATCTCCCCGACACCGTATGTGATCAAGTTTGCGACCTATGATGATGCCTGCCGCCAGTACCGCGACAGCACGACCTATACGATCACGGTGAAGGTGGTACCGAACCCGGCGCTGAACCCGATGTTCAGCTCCCAGATCGATACGTCGTATGAAGTGGTAGCCGGTGAGAAGTTCATTTTGGAATTAGTATCAGAGAACATTGTAGGAGATTCGATCCTGATCGTATCCTCGGGCGATCCTTACGGATTTATCCCGGGCCAGCCGGCCAGCTTTACCCAGAATACGGTAGGCACGGTATCGACGGCGAGCTTTGTATGGGAGACCTCCTGTGACCAGATCAATACGGTACCTTATAAGGTACAGTTCCGTACGTATAACCCGGTATGTCACTCGGATACGCAAATCGTGAATGTGCTGATGAAGGTGGTACCGAATACGGATGTGACGGAAGTGATCCCGAACGCGTTCTCCCCGAACGGAGACGGCTACAATGATACGTATATGATCAACAAGTCATACAAGGTGTATTGTGATCCGGAGTTCACGTTCCTGATCTTCAACCGCTGGGGGAAGAAGGTATTCGAGTCGAAGGATCCTGATTTTGTGTGGACGGGAGATGGTTTGCCATCAGGCACGTACTTCTACACGCTGACCTCGCGGGCACGGAAGGAGACCGGTACCATTAACCTGATTAAGTAAGCAGGACAAAATATAAATAACCCGGTGAGGGCCGTTTAACATGTTTGAAACAGATAATTGTTAAAAACATTTAGGGCTGTACCGGGTTATTACTTAGTTTTGCACCAAAATTTATAAGATATGTATCCTGAGTATATGGTAGCGCCGATGCGCGAAGAATTAACAGCAGTAGGGTTCGAGCAATTAATGACCGCCGAGGAAGTTGAAAAGGCGATTAGCTCGGAAGGAACCGTGCTGGTAATGGTAAATTCGGTTTGTGGCTGCGCGGCAGCGAATGCCCGTCCGGCAGCACGTATGTCGGTTAATCATACAAAAAGACCTGCTAAGCTGGTAACTGTATTCGCCGGGATGGAAAAAGCGGCTGTCGACAAGGCCCGTGCCTTTATGATGCCTTACCCTCCATCTTCACCGGCCATTGCGTTGTTTAAAGACGGAAAGCTGGTACACATGATCGAAAGACATCACATTGAGGGTCGCCCTGCGCAACTGATCGCGGAGAACCTGATGATGGCTTACGATCAGCATTGCTAATAAGATATTTTTTTGAAAATAGACGAAAGAGTTGCCTGCGGGCAGCTCTTTTTTGTTAAACGAGGTCTTTGTTCAGCAGGCGCTCCAGCTCTTCGAGCGAAATATTCACCCGGATCTTACCCCTGGAAGCATAAGAGATCTGCCCGGTTTCTTCGGAGATCACGACGGCAACAGCATCGCTATGCTCGGTAATGCCCACGGCAGAGCGGTGACGTAAGCCCAGTTGTTTGGGTAGCTCGGTATTATCGGTTAATGGAAGGATGGCACTGGCCGCGACCAGCTTATTATCGGCTACGATCAGGGCGCC
>CALNCF010000324.1 GCA_937875035.1 uncultured Sphingobacteriaceae bacterium
GAAGAGCCTGCCATCGGCGAGAAGATCAATAACACTCCGGTGATTGACCCTAACCGTCCCAATTCCCCGGTCGAAAAAACATCTTCCGCAGAACGCGATGTGATGACACAGGATATGGAGGACGCCCCGGTAGTAACCGACAAGAATCCTAAGACCTCCAACCAGGCCAATACCACTACTCCTACCGAGCAACCGGTAAACAATACGCCGCAGGTAGACCAGCGCGCCATCTTTAAAGGCAACAAGAACAATGGCACCGGGCAGGGCGACGGTACCGGGAACAAGCCCGGCAACCAGGGCCGTCCCGATGGCAGCACGGAAAGCAACAACTATACCGGTAATGGCGGCTCAGGCGGCGGCGGGGTAGCGCTCAACCTTTCGGGAAGAAGCTTTATTACCAAGCCTCGCATCCAGGACGATGGTCAGACCTCGGGCAAGATCACCGTGGATATTACTGTTGATAAGAGCGGCACCATTGTAACGGCCAAAGCAGGCGGACGCGGAACCACCATCTCTAATTACGCGCTCTGGGAGAAATGTGAAAAAGCGGTGCTGGGCTGTAAGCTGAACTCCATTGCCAGTGGACCCGAGATCCAGGCAGGAAGTGTGATCTTCACGTTTATCCTCGAATAATAACCGCTCAAAAAAACGGGCTTCCCGGTTGCATCTTTTATTTCGCTTTTTATCTTTGGTTCCATCATGAACTATGCCCAGACACTCGACTACCTGTATAGTCAGTTACCCATGTTCCACCGCATCGGAGCCGCGGCTTTTGTCCCACATTTAGGAAATACCATTGCCCTCTGTGAGCTGACCGGAAACCCGCAGCATCGCTTTAAAAGTGTACACATTGCCGGCACGAACGGCAAGGGCTCGAGCTCACATATGATCGCATCTGTATTGCAAGAGGCAGGCTATAAGACGGGCCTCTATACCTCACCGCACCTGCGCGATTTCAGGGAGCGGATCCGCGTGAACGGGATCATGATCCCCGAAGAAAACGTAACGGATTTTGTAACCCGTTACCGCGCAGATTTTGACCGCATCAAGCCCTCATTCTTCGAGATGACCGTTGCCCTGGCATTCCAGTATTTCGCCGTGCAGGAAGTGGATATTGCCGTGATCGAGGTTGGCATGGGCGGACGCTTTGATTCCACGAACGTGATACAGCCCGAGCTTTCCCTCATCACGAATATCGGTTTCGACCATATGCAGTTTTTAGGTGATACGCTCGAGAAGATCGCGGCCGAAAAAGCCGGGATCATCAAGCCGCATACCCCGGTGGTCATCAGCCAGGACCAGCCCGAGACACGGGAAGTCTTTAGGGAAACAGCCGCGAAGCTGGAGAGCCCCCTGTACATCGCCGACACTCTTTGGGATATAGAGGCAACGGAAGATGAAGGCACCCGTTCTTCACTCCATCTCCGGTATAAAGAAAAGAGTACGAACGACTGGCAGCCGCTGGAGCTCGACCTTCCCGGCTTATACCAGCTTAAAAACATAAAGGGCGTATTGCAGTCCATTAAAGTATTACAGGAATTAAACTACAGGATCAGCACGACGCATATCCTTGCCGGCCTCAAACAGGCCAGGAAGCATACCGGGCTGATGGGGCGCTGGCAAACCTTACAGGAGCAGCCATTGGTGATCTGCGATACAGGGCACAACGAAGACGGCATCGCCGAGATCCTGAAGATGATCCGCATTACCCCGCACCAGCAGCTGCACTGGGTTTTTGGTATGGTTAATGATAAGGAAACGGGCAAGGTATTACAGATGCTTCCGAAGGATGCGCGGTATTACTTCTGCAAAGCAGACATCCCGAGAGGCCTGCCCGCGGAAGATTTAGCCGCGCAAGCCAAAACATACAGCCTCCAGGGAGATGTGTACGCGACGGTAGCGCAAGCCCTGGAGGCTGCTAAACAGCAGGCCGCGGCCAACGACCTGGTACTGGTCGGCGGAAGTACGTTTGTGGTAGCCGAAGTCGTTTAAACAGATACACATGAAAAGAATTACCGCCATAGGCATCTTTACCTTTTTCCTTTGCCTGCAGGCGATGGCGCAAAGCAACTACGAATTGCTTGTAACGGGTATCGAAGACGACCTGCACGACATCTTCCCCCTGAACGACCGCGAGATCTGGGCCTATACCTATGGCACCGGGCTGGTGTACCACAGCGCCGACAGCGGGAAGACCTGGCAGAAGATCGCGCAACTCGATTCTGTATTCTATGAGCAGATGCACTTCTTCGATTCCAATACCGGCTATATCATAGGGATGCATTCGGTGCTGCGCACCAACGACGGAGGCAAGACCTGGACGAACCTCGATCCCGCCAGGACTCATAAGCTCTTTTATTATTCCATGTATT
>CALNCF010000325.1 GCA_937875035.1 uncultured Sphingobacteriaceae bacterium
AAGGAGTGCATCCGCTTCGCCCTGGACCGCGACTGGTACGGCTACTCCGACTCCTCAGACCATACCGATCCCTCTTTCGGTATCGATTGATGCAGGAGATACGGTAGCCTTCTTTATCCAGTGGACAGGTAACGTATATCCTACCACCAATGTAAACATTCCTACCTTTACAGATGGAACGGTTACTATTATTGCAGATGCCACCTGTGCATTTGCAGCTACATCTTCATTTGGAACCTGGTATGCTCCACGCCAGATCAACGGCGGGGTTGTATATCGTCTCGCCCAGAAGTTTCCAAATAACGCAAGCGTTGAAGCGATCACAGAACCTGTGAACTTTTGCGCGGGCACACATGACATAAAGGCGAGAATTGCGAATGCCGGTAATAACATTATCGACAGCGTAATGGTAAACTGGGAAGTGAACGGCGTATTGCAGGCTCCTCTTAAGTATGCTACAGCATTAGATACAATGGGTAGCGGACCGGCTTCTTCGGCGATCGTTACTTTAGGTAATTTCAACTTTCCGATTAATACAGCTCAGAACATTAAGGTATGGACTTCCATGCCAAATGGCGTTGCCGATACGGTGAACCGTAACGACACCGTCAGCGGCGTATTCAAGCCTGCTTTGAATGGCACCTATACGATTGGTGCTACCGGCAATTATACTTCGATCGTTGCAGCAGCCGCCGATCTTCGTTCGTTAGGGGTATGTGGTCCGGTAACATTCAATATTGACTCGAATACTTATGCAGGTACAGTCAATCTTTCGGGCATACCGGGTGTAAGCGCAGTGAATACCATTACATTTAATGGTAATGGCGCACGTATCCTGGGTACGCTGGATGCGAACAGCACAGAAAATTATGTGCTGGCGCTCCGTAACGTAAGCTATGTTACGATCAACAACTTCACGATCGAACTGGCTTCTTCTTCTACAAAAGGCTTCGTTGTTTCTTTAGGAGATGCTCATTATAATACGATCAGGAATTGTAAGATCGTAGGTGACCAGTCAGCAACCGGTAGTACGTATGGTGGTATTGTTGTTTCGGGAGCATCATCTTACTCAACTTCAACGAGCGCAAAATATAATGTGTTTGAAAACAATGATATTTCTGGGGGATACTTCGGTATTTCTTTCTATGGATTATCAGCTACTTCCAATGCCAATGGAAATATTGTAAGAAACAATACGATCCGTGATTTCTATTTTTACGGGGTGTATAACTATTCTGCAGACAGTACTCAGATTGTTAGTAATGATATACACCGCCTGGGTCGTGCTTCGGTTTCTACTGGTTACGGAGCATATATCTCCAACAACTGCCAGTATATTAATATTGAAAAGAACAGGGTTCACGATCTGTTCACTACCATGCCGGCGTCTACCAGCGGAAGCTATGGCTTCTATATAACCGGTAACGATGCGGCTGCAGGTAAAGAATTGGTGATCAAAAATAACGTGGTATATAATATCGCGAGCGAAGGCACAAACTACGGGATCTATAATTCAAGTTCCGATAATATGCGTGCCTATTTTAATACGGTCTCTATCAGTAAGCCTACTGCAGCAGCAGGTTTAGCGTATGGTATTTACCAGACCTCTGCGGCTACCGGCATTGAGATCAAGAGTAATAATATTGTGATCAACAAGAGCGGAAGCGGTGCTAAATACGCTTTGTACTTTGGTACGAATACTTCTTCAATTGCTACTGATTATAATAACCTGTTTGTTGAAACAACTGTTACTGGTACAGGTGTTAAGAATATCGGCTACTGGACAAGCGCAAGAGTAACTCTTGCCGACTGGCAGGCTGCAAATACAACGTCACCATTTGACGTGAACAGTATTTCGGGCGATCCGGTGTTCGCATCGGTTGTGACTGGTAACTTACAGCCGAACGCATCATTCATGAATAACAAGGCGACTCCTATCGCCGGTGTTACCGACGACATTATGGGCGCTCTGAGAAATGTGAGCACTCCTGATGCCGGCGCGTATGAATTTGATGTAAATGCCAATGACGCGGGTGTGACCCAGATCGTGGGTACACAAATTTGCCCTGGTATTTATGATGTGACTGTTAAGCTGAAGAACTTCGGTACAGACCCGCTTACTTCTGCGGTGATCAACTGGACCGTGAACGGTGTTCCTCAGCCTACATACAACTTTACAGGTTCTATCCTGACGAGCGCAGATGAATCTGTGATTATCGGTTCTTATACCCTTGTAGGTAACACATCTTATTCGATCACGGTTGAATCGTCGCTCCCGAACGGAGTAGCTGACGGAAACACGTCTAACGATGGCGCATCGCTTAACAACGTGAAAACCGGTCTGGTGGGTACCTATAAAGTAGGTGGAACCGGCGCTGATTATGCCACGATCAACGATATCGTAGCAGACCTGTCTGCCTTCGGGGTATGCGGTCCGGTAATAATCGACCTGGATACTACTGTTGTGTATACAGAGCAGGTTTCTATTCCACAGCTGATCGGTTCAAGCTCAACGAATACGGTAACGATCAATGGTCACGGTGCGACTGTGAAGTTTGCGCCGAGCAGCAGCTCTGCAAGACACGTAGTCGCGCTGAACGGTGCTGATTATGTTACGATCGACAGCCTGAACATCGTTGTAGATCCTGCTGCGTCTTATGGTTATCCGCTCGTGCTTACTAACAGCGCCGCGTATAATACAATCCGCAACAGCTCAATGATAACGGTTCAGAACAGCTCAAGCACAAACTATTGTGGTTTGGTTGTAGGATCTGTTTCTGGTCTTACTACTGCAGGTGCTTCGCATCATAACGTATTCGAGAACAACCTGGTAGCCGGTGGTTACTATGGTTTCGTGATATACGGAACATCAAGCGATAACAGCCTTGCACAAGCAAACGTGATCCGTAATAATAGAATCCACGATTTCTACACTTACGCATTCTACCATTATTATGCAGATAGTACACAGGTTATCGGTAATGATTTTGCACGTCCTAATCAAACTTCCCTGACCGCTGCATACTGTATCTATATATTAGGTGCTTCTCAGAACCTCCTGGTAGAAAACAATAGGATACATAACCTGTTCGACACTGATCCGAGCTCTGTCAGCGCTACTTATGGAATCTATTTCAGCACAGGCGCTGCACAAACCGGTAAACGTTCTATTGTAAGGAACAACCTGGTTTATAATATCAATAACAGTGGTGCCCAGTATGGTATTTATAATACAGGTAGCGGGAACGTACTGTATTATAACAACACAATCAGCCTTGATTATCCAGCTTCAACTGGAGGTATAGCTTATGGGGCATATCAGAGCACGTCTGTAACTGGTATAGAATTCAAAAACAATATTTTCAATATTACGAAACCCGGAGGAGCTACATATGGTATTTACCAATATACTGCAACTACACTGTTTATTTCTGATTACAATAATTTTTATGTACCGAACGGTAGCATAGGTTATAACACTACTGATAAAAGTACATTGGTTGATTGGCAGTTGGTAGTAGGTAACGACATGAACAGTTTGTCTGTTGACCCGGTATTTGCATATGCTGCTTCAGGAAACTATACTCCGACTTCATCGATAATGGATGACAAGGGTATTTCATTGATTGATGTTACGGAAGATATTACCGGAACTATTCGGAGTGGGACTCCGGATATAGGAGCATATGAATATACTCCTGTTACTGAAGATGCAAGCATAAGTAAATTTGGTTTGAGCAGCGTATGCACCGGATTGAACGACATCAAGGTAGCAATTAGTAATTTTGGTGTTTTTAACTTATATACAGTAACCGTTGATTGGAGTGTAAATGGGATAGTGCAAACTCCATTCAATTTCACGGGCAATATAGATCCAGGAAAGGACAGTGTTCTTTCTATCGGAACATATACATTGGTTGCAGGGATAAGCTATGATTTTAAATTCTGGACTTCGGCTCCGAATGGTTCTACTGATGGATATCATGGTAATGACACCTTGGTTTTAACAGGTCTTAAGACTGGTTTAAGTGCAGGCGTCTATGTCATTGGTGGTGCGAGTGCTGATTTTTCAACCATCTCGGCTGCAGTTGCGGCGATGAACGCGAATGGTATCTGCGGACCGGTTACATTCAATGTGAACCCGGCTGCAGGTCCTTATACTGAGCAGATCAGCATCGATGCGGTTGGTGGTGCAAGCGATTCAAGCAGGATCATTTTCAACGGACAGGGTTCTGTAGTAAGATTCAGCCCGACCAATACGAACGAACGTCACGTATGGAAGCTGAACGGCGCAGATTATATCACGATCGACAGCTTTACTGTCGAAATTGACGCTGCGGCTACATACGGTTTCCCGATCCATGTATATCCGGGATCTGACTATAACATCATTCGTAACAATACCATCAAATCATCGTTAACTTCCACATCCAGCAACTTTGCAGGCATAGTATTTTCCGGTTCCGCAACATCTGCTACTTCTGCAACAGTAGGTATTCAAAATCTTGTTGAGAACAATCTTATTGATGGTGGATATTATGCTGTAACAATGTATGGTGCTAATGTGTCACCCCCTAGCCTTCATGGGAACACTATCCGGAACAACACAATTAAAAATTATTACTATTATGGAATATATACCGGCTATTCAGACAGCACGGTTATTTCAGGTAATGAGTTTAGTCGGGAAACACGTACGACTCTCGGAGGTGGTTATGCAATTTATGCAAATACGAATACATGGCGTGTTACGATCGAGAAGAATAAGATTCATGATCCGTTTACAGCGGCCCCTGCCAGCGCTACTGCATTCTATGGCATCTATCTTTTCGCAAGTTCTGGGTATACTACTCCAGGCAATGAAAGTATAGTAAGAAACAACCTGATCTACAATGTGACAGGTTCAGGTGCACAATATGGAATATATAATTCTGGGAGTGATAGCATCTTTATCTATAACAATACAATGGTGTTCGACGAACAGACACCTTCGTCTGCGGTGATCAATGGAATTTTATTCTCCAGTACCCTGACCAATGGTAACATGATAAAGAATAACAATATCTATATCAGCAGACCAGGTACAGGAGGAAGAGTTGGTGCATACTATACGACAGTAACATCTGCTCCTCCAACTCTCGAGTCGAACTACAACAACTTCTATGTGACCGGTTCAACCGGTATCAATGCGGTAGCTTACTTCAACGGTAACTACTATAATAACCTTTCCGACTGGCAGCTGGTTAACGGAGGCGCATTCGATCTGAACTCATACCAGATCAACCCGATGTTTACCCTGGCAGCGAACAATGATTATACTCCTGCTTCAGGAGGTCTTGACAACAAGGGGACTCCGGTATCCCTGGTAACTCACGATATCCTCGGTGCGCTGAGAGATGCCGTGACTCCGGATATCGGTGCCTATGAATTCTCTGCGGTAGGTGAAGACGCAGGTGTTATAGCGCTTGGTTTTGAATCAGTATGCCCAGGTCTGAATGATATGAGCGTGAGAATAATGAATGGCAGTGGTAATTTACTGACCCAGGTTGACGTGAACTGGAGTGTGAACAATGTATTACAAACTCCGTTCAGCTTCAGTGGCGCCATTCTTTCTGGCCAGTCACAGAACGTAGTTATTGGTACATATACCTTTGCAGCTGACACAGCTTACAATCTCAAGATTTGGTCTTCGAATCCGAATGGACAGCCAGATGTGAATAATTCAGATGATACACTAACTATTTCTGGTTTTAGGGCTTCATTATCAGGTGTTTATTTGGTTGGTGGTGCCGGTGCGAATTATGCTACACTGCTGGCTGCGGTTGCCGATCTGAACACTGTAGGTGTCTGCGGTCCGGTAACCTTCTCTCTTGATTCAGCTTCAGGTCCATTTGCAGGTCCGATCGTGATCAACGATGTGAAGGGTGCAAGTGAAGTAAACACGATCCTGATCAAAGGAAATAATGCGAAGGTAACAGGGGTGATCACCTCTTCTACAGATCGTCATTTATTCCGTCTGAACGGTACCAAGTACCTGACCATCGACAGTCTCTCTATTGAGCTGGGTGCGACCTCTACTTATGGTTTCACACTCCTTATCGGGAACGGTGCAGAGTACAATACCGTGAAGAACAGCCGGATCATGAACATCCCGGCAGCCTCTTCTTCGAACTGGTCTGCCCTGGTAATCTCCGGTTCAAGCTCAAGCATTTCTTCTGCTTCAACCAGCAAGTACAATACGTTTGAGAACAACCTGATCTCCGGAGGATATTATGGTGTTACCTTATACGGAACTTCGGGAGGAAACGGCCTTGCGAGAGGAAACGTGTTCAAGGATAACAAGATCCATGATTTCTACTACTATGCGTACTATCAGTATTATGCAGACAGCACGCAGATCATCGGGAACGACATCGCACGTCCGAACGCTACTGCAGCTACTACGACCTATTGTATGTATATCTTAGGTGCTTCTCAGGACCTGATGATCGCGAATAACCGTATTCACAACCTCTTCGATAAGGTTGGGGTAACAAATGCCAGCACGGTATATGGTATCTACCTGTCGACAGGTGCTGCACAGGCTGGCCGTTATTCTGTAGTGAAGAACAACGTGCTGTATAACCTGAATAACAACGGTTCGCACTACTGTATCTATAACAGCGGTAGCGGTAACGTATTGTATTACCACAACACCGTGGTGAGCGACTGGCCGACTGCCACATCAGGTACCGTATACGGTTTCTACCAGAGTACTTCGGTAACAGGTATTGAGTTCATTAACAATAACCTGCATATCTCTAAAGGAAACGGTACCAAGTATGGTATGTATAAGAGTACTGCCGCTACGGTATATACTTCAGATCATAACAACATTTATGTACCGGGAGGTAACGTAGGTTATTCAGGAGGTGCTCTGGCTACCCTGGCCGACTGGCGTACAACAACCAGTAACGACTTAAACAGCGTAAGTGCAGATCCTATCTTTACGTATGCGGCGTCAGGCGATTACACCCCGACATCTGCTGCGATCGATAATAAAGGAACACCGGTTAGCGGAGTTACTGAGGATATCACTGGCGCAACAAGAAGCATGACCACACCGGATGTGGGCGCATACGAATTCACCCCTATCGGAACCGATATCGGTGTGTATTCTATCCTGTATCCGACTGCAGGTATCTGCGGATTGCCGGCAGACAGCATCCGTGTAACGATCCGTAACATGGGAGCCCTTTCTCAAACCGGCTTCACTGTAACGGCCCAGATCACAGGTGCAGCTTCAGCAAACCTGGTGCATACGTATAACAAGACCCTGTTGTCTGGTCAGACAGATACCGTGACACTGGGATATTATAACAGTAGCGTGAGCGGTGCAGCTGCCCTGAAAGTGTTCACTACACTTACAGGCGATGCGATCGCTTCGAACGATACCCTGACCCGTACTGTAAATATGTCGCCTGCGGCAGCAATGCCGAACGCGGTAGACGTAACCGTATGTAAGGACTCAACAGCTACCCTTGTGGCGCTTACCTCACTTCCTTATGTAAGATGGTACGATGCACCTGCAGGTGGCAAGCTGTTAGTAGCAAACGATACCCTGATTACACCAGCTATTACCGGAACTACCAGCTTCTATGCGGAAGCGATGGACGGTACTCCGGGTAACCCGATCAAGATCACAGAGATCGACCTTGGTGCAACGACCGATAAGATCGAGATCCAGAACCTGAGCTCGGGTACTGCCAATACCGCAGGGTATAAAGTAGTGATCAGCAACAGCTATACGGATATCAACTCGGTGAACTCGATCGTGTGGGATCTTCCGGCAACGATGGCTTCGAACGAAGTGCTTTACAAAACCGATGCAACGGCTGATAACTACTGGGGAAATAACATTCTCTGGAATCCGGGCGCGGCTCCTTCTTTCACCGGATGGGCTATGATCGTGGATGCAAGCAACAACGTGATCGACGCGGTGTTCATGAACTGGACAGCTTCTGATATCCTTGGTGCGAACATCATGCTTAACGGTAACAAGCTGACGATCGGTAGCGAATGGACCGGTGCCGGTATTGATATCAATACCCCTGGTCTGAACTCCGGTGCCGATGGTGTAGTAAGACAAGGAAACTCAGATAACAACTCATTGAGCGATTTCGTGTCTGCTCCTTTATCGATCGGTACGACAAACCCTCAGTTAGTTATGCCATACAATGGTGGCGGACTGGGATGCCCGAGCCCTCGTAAAGAAGTAGTGGTTCGTACACTGCCTGAAGTAGGAGGCACTGGATTAGCAAAATCAACTCCGTTTGATGGCGCGTACAATGCAGGTACCCTGGCTGAGCCAGACGGGATCTGTGTGAACAATGTGGTAACTTATGAAGTGGCTGTTCCGACAGGATTTACAGCTGCCGGCTTCGGAACTACATGGAATATTACAGGTGCAACCATCAAAACAAGCAATAATACAACGCCTGCCGGGGTGTTTACAGTAACCGGCAGAACGATCCGCTATGTATCTGCTCCCCTGGATGCAGACAGCACGCTGATCATTACATTAAAAGTAACTGATGCGAGCGCAGCATTGTGCGATACATCGATCATCCGTTACCTGAGAGTAACCAGTGGATTCAGTGTCGATTTAGGCAAGGATACCACGGTATGCGAAGGAACAGTGGTTACACTGGATGGTGGTGCAGGGGTTTCATGGTTATGGTCGAACGGCGCAACAACGCAAACGATCAACGTGAATGCTTCCGGTACTTATTCAGTAGATGTGATCGGACTGTCTGGTTGTGTGGCTCACGATACCGTTGAGGTAGCAGTGATTCCTAACCCGGTAGTTGATCTGGGTGCAGATGTAAGTGTATGCGTAGGTACTCCGGTAGTCCTGGATGCGGGTAACGCAGGTGCTACCTACTTATGGAGCACAGGTGCGACCACACAAACAATCTCACCGACGCAGAATGGTACTTACAGTGTGATTGTAAGTGTTGGAAGCTGTGTAGCTAAAGACACGATCACGGTAACGATCAATGACGCTCCGGTGGTGAACCTGGGTATTGACAGAGATATCTGTACCAGTGATACAATTACGCTGGATGCGGGTAACGCAGGTGCTACCTACTTATGGAGCACAGGCGAAACCACACAGACTATCAGGGTAAACTTACAGGGTACATACTCGGTAACAGTAACGAACGCGGCAGGCTGTTCTTCAACAGACGCTGTGATCGTAACGAACAAGCCAGAACCGAATGCAGTGTTTACGATCACGAACGTAGACAGAGGTAACGTAACCTTTGCTACTACGTCTCAGCCGGGTCACGCATTCAACTGGAACTTCGGTGATAACAAAACGGGAACAGTGCCAAACCCTACGCACACTTACGAGGCAAATGGGGTTTACACAGTAACCTTAAAAGTATCGAACCTGAATACAGGATGTACACATACAACAACCCAGACGGTGAACATTACCAATGTTGGAGTAGGTGTGGTTGATGCTAAGTCATTCGATATGAAGGTTTATCCGAATCCGTTTGCAGGTACAGCCCGTATCAGCTACACCTTGCCGAAAGCTTCGAGCGTAAGTGTAGATGTGCTTGATCTCCTTGGAAGAACCGTGAAGGTGATTTCATCAGAGCAATTACAAGACATGGGTACGTACGTACAAGAGTTAGACTTAACCAGTGAAGGTGCCGGAGTATATATGCTGAGACTACGAGTTGATGGTCAGACAGCTATTATGCGAATGGTAGCGACAGATAACCGTTAAGTATTAACATCGGTATAATAATTAGGAAAAAGGTGCCCCGTAAGGGGCGCCTTTTTTTATGGATTGCCTGGCGGTACTATTGTCATGGGGATGTTATTTTCTGATCGTTTTTTATCCCCGTGCTTGCGCTTTGAATACAGATGTGTAGTTTTGCTGTCAATGTATAATTAGACTAAATAAAAATAGTTGTCCTTTACAGGATCGATCCGTATCGTCCTGGCATTTAACCAAACCATGGCACCCTTGTATAAGGGTGCTTTTTGATGTACAACATACAGGCGGATGAACAGGAATGATATAAGCCGGGCCGACCGGAGGATCTTGGAGATCTTACAGGATGATTCGCAGACGCCGGCTAAGACGATAGCGCTCGAATTTGGCTGGTCGGTAGCTTCCGTTTATAAAAGGATCAGGCACCTGGAGGAAAAGGGATACATTGCCTGTTATAAAGCCGAGCTTAACCGCAGCAAGCTGGGCTTCGGTATACTGGCTTATTGCCATATTAACCTGAAAGACCGCTCCCGTAAATCGATGGTCGGCTTCGAGAAGGAGGTCTGCGGCTATAAAGAAGTGCTCGAAGTGATCACACTTTCCGGGGAGAGCGATTATATGCTGAAGGTAGTTTCTCAGAATATCGAAACCTATAAAAGATTTCTGCTGGATATTCTCTCCAATATAGAACCTGTGGCGAGGTTCCACAGTCATATTGTGCTCGACGAGATCAAGAGCGCGAAAGCCTATCCTGTTGAATCTATACAGATGAATGAAGAGCCTATGCAATCATCCCAATAAAAAAGCCCCGCTCATACAGCAAGGCTTTTCAGAGCGTTAAATGGATTAGCGTACTTCCATATTGGCGAAAGCTCCGCTCAGGGCTGTAATGGAGCCCCCGGTACCCGTGCTGGTAAAGGAGCCGGCCATTTTGCCTGCTGTGTTCGAAGAGATCACCACGCTGCCAGTGCTGGCAGTGTACAGCGTATTACCATTCAGGTACGAGATCGCGTTACCGGAACCAACCGTATAGGTACCTGCTGTTCCTGCTGTGAGGTTGATCTCGATAAACTGCGCGATGCCGCCTTTGTACGCTTTAATGGTATGATACTGCTCTACATAAAAGGCAGAGTCGGCATTCACCGTCGCGCCCGTATTGTCGGTCCAGTTAAAAGTCGCGCCACCTGTGTTGTTGTTCGAAGGGCTTGCGTCATCTTCTTTCTTGCATGACCATAAGAGCGTAATGCAGCTTAATACTGCTAATGTTAGGAATGTTTTTTTCATCGTTATATTTTTTATCAAATGTAGCCCCGTGCCTCATCAGAAATAATCCGTACAGGCGGGTATTTTGCCGTACGCATTGCCGGGTATGGGGGAACCGGCAAGAGGAATTCTCTTTCAAATGATGGATGCCCTGTGCGATCATAATGGTATTTTTCCGACCTTTGAGCCATCATGAAATCAGATAACACCATCCGTTTAAATAAATACATCAGCGACAGTGGTATCTGTTCACGGCGCCAGGCCGACCGTTATATCGAGATGGGCCAGGTTTTCGTGAACGGGAAACGTGTGCCGGTAGGGACGCAGGTTAGCCTGAAAGACCGCGTTATGGTGAACGGACAGGTGATCGAACCCCAGGAAGAAGAAGCGGCGATCTATATCGCCTTTAATAAGCCGGTAGGGGTAACTACAACCTCTGAATCATGGGTGAAGGATAACATCGTCGATTATATCAATCACTCTCAGCGGATCTTCCCGATCGGCAGGCTTGATAAGGATTCGCAGGGGCTGATCTTCCTGACCAGCAATGGCGACATGGTGAACAAGATCCTGCGAGCCGGGAACAAGCACGAGAAGGAATATATAGTGACGGTAGACAAGCCTGTAACCGATAGCTTTATAGAAGGTATGAGCAATGGTGTACCCATTCTTGGTGTCAATACGCGGAAGTGTTTTGTGAAGAAAGAAGGGCCGAATGTGTTCCGCATTATTTTGATGCAAGGGCTCAACAGGCAGATCAGGAGGATGTGCGAGCATTTCGGCTACGAAGTGACCCGCCTGGAACGAATCCGTATCATGAATATCAGCCTGAAAGGCTTAGCCTTAGGAGAATGGCGTGATTTTACAGAAGAAGAATTAAAGGAGATGCGTCGCCTGACCGCCGGTTCAAAAGGAACCGTGGAAGAGAAGTATAGTCCAGAGAAGGATTCATCTAAGGCAAAAAATAAGAAAGCGGATGCTGCTTTTGCTTCCACACCGGCTAAGAAACCAAATACCCGTTACGGTGCCTCCGTATGGAATTCAGGAAAGAAAAAATCTTCGGGAGGAAGCAAGTCCTCAGGGAAACCTGCAGCCCGTAAAGCAGGCGGAAGAGGGCGGGGACGTTAAAACCAATAGATCAATAAAGGATGGTGATGATTTTACATAAAAGGCTAAGTTTATATATAGATACAGATTTATGAGGCAATTCTCCTTAATACTGTTAGGTGTGTTATTACATACGGTGGTGTTTGCGCAGGACTTTAAGCTTTTCAGTCCGGGCCGGGAGCAACTTTTTAGGACAACGGGTGATTTGTTTTATATGCTTCATATTGATTCCGTAAAGGTTCAAAATCCAGGAGAAAGCAGGTATTACAACTATAAGTACGGACATGATATATTTGATACCCTTCGTTTCTGTGATAATCTGTCTACAGATTCATGGCTTGGAAAATATGCAGTCAGTAAAGCGAACGGCTCTTACCTTTTCTATAATAAAGAAGGAGATTCGCTCCTTATTCATACTGATACCACATATGGTGTATGGAGGTTCGGTACATTGACTGGTCAGAATTTTGCAGAGGCTTTTTTTGATAAATCGCAAAGCAATGACACATTGCTGGTGATCGGTTTCCAGGCGAAATCAAAAATGGGTGATCCCATAGACCATCCTGTAAATAAGGAACAGATAATCATTGGTAAGCAAAACGGGTTCTTAAGAACGATAGATTTTTATTCATTCCCTGAGAAATGTTATTCCCTGGTATTATCCGGTTCAACTGACCCTGCGGAAGGGCTCACCGATTTTCGATCGGATGAGATCTATGATTATGAGGTGGGGGATATTTTCCATAGGAAACAGGAAGATATTTTTTATAGTTTGTTCGTACCATGCTGCCGACTTAGCTTCAGGAATTTGTCCCCAACGGCGCATTTGTGTTAAAAACCAAATACCATCTGAATAGAAAGGGTATGT
>CALNCF010000326.1 GCA_937875035.1 uncultured Sphingobacteriaceae bacterium
ACCTGCAAGCCGACGCGATCCGTCACGCCCATACACCTTTTATCGACAGCCTGTACAAGCAGTATCCTCATTCTAAACTGGTTGCATCGGGAGAAGCGGTAGGATTACCGGAAGGACAAATGGGGAACTCAGAAGTAGGGCACCTGACCATCGGCTCTGGAAGGATCATTTACCAGGAGCTGGTGCGTATCCATAAAGCTGTACAAAACAAAACACTGAATTCCAACCATATACTTACCGAGGCTTTGGCCTATGCCCGGAAAAACGGAAAGAATGTACATTTTATAGGACTACTGTCCGACGGGGGTGTACATTCGCACATCGGCCATTTAAAGGGGCTGTGCGCTATCGCCGCTGAGCAGCAGCTGAGCAAGGTCTTTGTACACGCGTTCATGGATGGACGCGATACCGACCCGAAAGCGGGTATCTCCTATTTAAAAGATCTGCAACAATCCCTCGACCAGAGCACAGGAAAGATCGCTTCTATTATCGGGCGTTTTTACGCCATGGACCGGGATAACCGCTGGGAGCGTGTGAAGATGGCTTATGACCTCTTAGTGAAGGGTGAGGGTACCCGGACCCATGATTACATCGCGGCCATGGAAGATTCATACACGGCAGGCATTACCGACGAGTTCATTAAGCCGATCGTGTGTGTAGATGAGCAGAACCAGCCCCTCGCAACCATACAGGAAGACGATGTGGTGATCTGCTTTAATTTCCGTACCGACCGCGCCCGGGAGATCACCGTGGCGCTCACGCAGCATGATATACCGGAATACGACCTGCATAAGCTGAACCTGTATTATGTAACCATGACTAATTATGATGATTCGTTCGAGCACGTACGGGTGATCTTCGATAAGGACAATCTGGGCCATACCCTGGGTGAAGTGCTGGAATCGAACGGGAAGAAACAGATCCGCATTGCGGAAACAGAGAAATACCCGCATGTTACCTTCTTCTTTTCAGGGGGGCGGGAAATTCCTTTTAACAACGAAAACCGGATCATGATCCCTTCGCACAAAGTCGCTACCTACGACCTGAAGCCGGAGATGAGCGCTGAAGGAATTAAGGATGCCATTATACCGGAGCTGGAAAAAGAAGAAGCGGATTTTATCTGCCTGAATTTCGCCAACCCCGATATGGTTGGACATACCGGTGTGTTCAGCGCCGTGGTAAAGGCAGTGGAAACCGTAGACCGCTGTGCCTCCGAAGTGGTAGCCGCCGGTCTGAAGCATGGGTATTCGTTCGTGATCATTGCCGATCACGGGAACGCGGATTATATGATCAACGAAGACGGATCGCCGAATACCGCGCATACCACCAACCTCGTACCCTGCATCCTGATCGACCCTGATTACCACGCCATCAGCAACGGCGGACTGGCGGACATTGCCCCTACCATCTTAAAGATCATGCAGATCGAACAACCGTCGGAAATGAACGGAAACCCGCTTGTATAATTCATGCTTATGAACCTTATTAAGAATACGATCTATATTATCTTCGCTGCCTTACTCTCTATTACGGCAGGCTGTGGCTCCAAAGAACCCGCAAAAGAAACCCCGGCTGACCAGGCGCAAAGTGAGAAGCGTGTAAACCTAAACGATACCACTGTAGCTTTGGAGAAATTCGATGTAAGATCGTACTTTGAAGGAGAGATCAAACGCCTGAGCTATCAAAACCCTACGGTTACCAAAACAGTTTTTGGACAAGGTCCGCAGGAAACCAAACAGCTAAAGATCAATAACTGGCGGAAAGAGCTGAGTATTTTCCTGGAATCAGATATCAGCAAGCCCGCCTGGAGAAACGCATACTCCTGCGATACTGTACGGACAAAGAAAGACCTGATCATTGCTTATGCCGCACGCGAAGAGAATCTCAATATCCGCAGCCTTTCCGTGCGCATGGATGCGGAAAGCAAAGTGGTGAAAGAGATCAATATCCAGCAGTTTACCACCAACAACCTCTATACTTCTACCCGCGTGTTAAGCTATGTGCCCGGAGAATCGTACAGTGTGCTGGGCGACCAGAAAGTGAAGATGGTACGCCAGAGCAGCTATGGTATCATGGTGAAGTTCTAAGCCTTCATCTGCTCCCACGCCTCAACCGTATGCTCCACAGGCAGGCGGCAGGTCTTATCCTCGCATACAAAGATCCGCGTAGCTGACGGATCATATTTTCCCCGGAGCAATGGCAGATCACTACCCTGCACCGATACCAGCCTCAGCTGGTTAGGAATATAGTAAGCATCCAGCTCTTTGGAACGCTGCACAGCCTCTGCGCCTGTGATCACCACTTCATACGGAGGGAATACTTCCGCCAGTAAACGCATGGCCCAGTTTGAATAAGCGGAAGGGTATGAAGGGATCTTCTCCCTGATATTTTTCAGCATCTGTACAGACATCCCCGTGTATTCTTCTTCGTCGAACAGCAGGCCGAGCTTATGCAGCACCTGCGCCATCACAGAGTTGGAAGCAGGGATCACGCTATCGTGTGTTTCCATTTTACGGGCGATCAGCGCTTCGGCGCTTGCAGAAGTATAAAAGAACATACCCGATTCCTGGTCGTAAAAATGTTGGATCGCATGATCGGTCAACTGTTTCGCACGATGCAGATGATGCTCGTCATGATCCGCCTGGTATAATTCAATATACGCTTCCGCTACCAGCGCATAATCGTCGAGGAACGCATCGATACGGCTGGCCTGCCCATCCTTAAACGAACGGCGCAGCAAGACCTTATCGAAAGTCAGGCGCTCCCGGATAAAAGCAGCCAGCTGCTGTGCAGCCTGCAGGAAGCGCTCTTCACCGAATACCCGCGAAGCCTTTGCCAATGCCTTTAACAGCAAGGCATTCCAGGAAGTCAGTATCTTGTCATCCAGTCCCGGACGTACACGACGGTCGCGTGCTTCCATCAGCTTTATTTTTGATCTCCGGATCACCGGCAGCATGGCCTCCGTTGTCATTCCCAGCATAGACGCCAGCTCTTCATCGCTGTGTTTGCGTAAAAGAATATTCTGCTCATGCTCCCAGTTCCCATCGGCAGTAATATTATAATAAATGCTGAACACTTCGGCATCGCTGCCTAATGCCTGCTCAATCTCCTGTCTGGTCCATATATAGAATTTTCCTTCTACCCCTTCGCTGTCGGCATCAAGCGCCGAAAAGTACGCACCCTCCGGCGAGCACATTTCGCGCTGAAGAAAGCCGATGGTTTCGTATACCACATCCTTATACAAAGGCAGGGGATTATACTGGTACGCATCGGTATACAGCTCGATGAGCTGCGCATTGTCGTACAGCATCTTCTCAAAATGCGGAACTTTCCATACATCGTCTACCGAATACCTGGCAAAGCCTCCGCCAAGCTGATCGTAGATCCCGCCATAAGCCATCTTATGCAGAGTGATCTGCACGATCGCACTTGCTGCATCATCCTTCATAAGAGATGCATACTGTAATAAGAACTGGAAATTGTTAGGCACCGGGAATTTAGGCGCGCCGCTGTTCCCTCCTTCCGAATAATCGAGATGAGGTTTCCAGGCATCGAAGATGGCTTGCAAGTCTTCCTTGCGGAAAGCACCCTCTCCTGTTTGCAGGCTGACCAGCTCCGAGCGTCGGATACCCTCGGTAAGTTTGGCCGCGTAATCCGCAGCCTCGTCTGGACGCTCACGATACATGCGCGCCAGCTGTTCCAGCAAACGGATCCAGTCTTCCTTGCGGAAATAAGTACCCCCATATATCGGTCGCTGATCAGGCAGTGTAATGCAGTTCAGCGGCCAGCCTCCCCGCCCGCTCATCAGCTGCAAAGCGTTCATGTAAACCTGGTCGATATCCGGGCGCTCTTCACGGTCGATCTTGATGCAGACAAAGTGCTCATTCATAACCTTAGCCACATCTTCCCGCTCAAAGGATTCCCTTTCCATCACATGACACCAGTGGCAGGAAGAATAACCGATGCTCACAATGATGAGCTTGTTTTCATCCTTCGCCTTTTGCAGCGCTTCGTTCCCCCAGGGGTACCAGTCTACCGGGTTGTGCGCATGCTGAATTAAATAGGGAGAACTTTCGTTGATGAGCCTGTTCATATGTCGGGATCCTTGATCTGCGCCTGCCTGTTACGAACAGGCGGGCATGTAATATTTCTATGATGATGGATTAAAGATGAGGCATTTTTTTCAACTATTTATTATTATGCGGGATAATTTGACCTGTATGAACCTACTGAAACCGGCAGCCCTGGCAGGGCTCTTATTTATTTCTTCGCTGAGCTACGCGGATTACAACTACCGTGCAGACCTGACACAGGTGAAGAAAGACCGGATCCACATCAGTCTTCGCTGTGAAGCACAGCAGAAAGACCAGGTGCTGTTCCATTTCGCGAAGACCGTACCCGGCACCTATGCGACCCTGAATTATGGTAAGTATATCAAAGACTTTAAGGCGACAGACGCGAACGGGAAGAAGCTGAAAGTGGAACGCAAAGACATTAACACCTTTGTGATCCATCAGGCGAAAAGTCTTGCCCATATTTCATACTGGGCGGAAGAAAGCTGGAAGAATAACGGCAAGGATAAGATCTTTGAACCGGCCGGAACTGGATACGAGCAGGACCGCTATTATTTTATTAATAACGGCGCGCTGTTCGGCTTCTTCGACCAGGAGCTGAACCAGCCGTACCTGCTCACCTTTGTAAAGCCGGCTTCCGTCAAGGGCTATTCATCGCTGGTGCGAACTTCAGAACAAAGCGGTGAAGAGCAGTACAAAGCGGCCGATTATCACCAGCTGATCGACAACCCTTTTTTATTCACCAATGAAAAAGCTGAGTTCCTAAAGGTATCCAATGCCGATGTAACCATCGCTTCTTATTATGAGGACAGCGACAGTTCCGCCTATTATATCCGCAAGAAGATCGAGCCCTCTATGAAGGCTATCGAGAAATACGTGGGTCACCTTCCGATCGATCATTACAGCTTTTTAAATTACATAGACAACAAGCAAAAAGTAGGAAAGATGCTGGAATCGGGCAAGCCCAATTTCTTCCAGATGCTGCGCCTGTACGCCATGCTGAGCGGACAAGGATACGGCGCGCTGGAGCATGGCAATTCTTCTTCGTATTACTTGGCCGATTTCGGAGACAGGTATTACACCAATATGGTGACCGAAACCGCGATCCATGAGTTCATGCACATTTATACTCCTTTAAACCTGCACAGCGAACGGATCGGTGATTTCGATTACAACGACCCGAAGATGTCGAAACACCTCTGGCTCTACGAAGGAGTTACCGAATACTTCGCCACACACATACAGATCCAGGGAAGGCTGGACTCTTTAGACAACCTGCTGAAGCAGAACATAAGATCGAAGATTGAGCAGGCCGCCCATTATCCCGACTCTATCCCGTTCACGGTTATGAGCGAACGCGTTTTGGACAAGCCCTACATCGACCTCTACAACCATGTATACGACCGCGGCGCACTCATCGCCATGCTGCTCGACTTCGAAATTATGCGCCTGACCGATGGAAGCAAGACCCTGAAATCGGTGGTGCTCGACCTGTCTGCGAAATACGGCCCCAACCGGTCTTTTAAGGAAGAGGAGATTATCCCGGCCTTTGTACAGTCGGTGCACCCGGACCTGCAGCTCTTCTTCGACAAGTATATAACCGGCACTACTCCCCTCGACCTGGAAGGTGGGTTCAGAACGGTCGGGATTTCCTTTAAGAAAGAACAAACAGGACCGGTCCCTTTCAATATACTTTCGGCAGAGAACGGCGTGGAGGCAACAGTGAGCATACTTGGCAATGACAAAGTGGTCATCCGTAAAGCAGGCAAGAATAACATTCCCGGGTTCATGAAGGGCGATGAGCTCAGCAGGCAGGAACT